>CADEDX010000692.1 GCA_902826195.1 uncultured Bradyrhizobium sp.
TTGGAAAGCAGATAATGGACCTTTGCGGCCGAGGGTATCGCCTCCTTTATGGTTTGAAGCCGTTTGGCAATGATTTCAGGCCCGGCCTCGACACTGACGCCGGTCAGGTTGCCTCCCGGCCGCGCGAGGCTGGCGATCAGGCCGCCCCCGATCGGATCGCTGGTGATTCCGACAATCGGTATGGTGGCGGTAGCCGTAAGCATCGTCTTGATAAGTATATTGAGGTTCGAAACGATGACATCGGGATTGCGGCTCACCACTTCAGCGGTGAGCGCGTCGAAGCGATCGGAGCGGCCCTCGGCCGAAAAACGTTCGACAACGAGATTGACGCCCTCGGTATAACCTAGCCGCCGCAGTTCTTCATAGAACCGCCGTATCCACAGGGTGCCGCCGGCCTCAATCAGCTTGTCCGCCTTGATGCCGGAATGGACGAACGCCAGGCGACGCGGCTTGCGCGGCTGTTGTGCCGACGCTGCAAGCGGCCAGCCAATTACCGCGCCGCCAAAAGCGCCAAGGAATTGTCTGCGCTTCATGCGTAACCTCCGGCCGAAGCGCTCATTCGATCACCTTATCGGCACGGGCGACGAATGTCGGCGGAAGAACGATGCCGAGCGCATTTGCGGTCTTCAGATTGACGATCAGCTCGTACCGGGTCGGCTGCAAAACCGGTAACTCGGATGGTTTGGCGCCTTTCAGAATGCGATCAACATATTGAGCGACGCTTCGGTACAGCTCGCTCTGGTCGGCAGAGTACGATACCAATCCTTCCGCGCCGGTGAAAACCTGGCTCGGTGAAATGGTCGGCAGCTTGTATTTCAGCGCCAGATCGACCGCAGCCTTGAACGGCAGGCTTGGCTGCACAATCACGGCATCTGCCCGCTCCTTGGCCATCGCGGATATTGCGGCATCAAATCCGTCCACACCATCGACGACGACAGGCTGGACCGTAATTCCGAGCGATAAACCGCCCCGCTCGACTTGCTCGACGAATATCCTGCTGAACGGATCCGTAGCGTTGACCAGCACACCTGCGCGCTGCGCGGACGGTATCATTTCGCGAATCAGCTCCAGTATCTTGGCTCCGAGTTCGGCCGTGGTCCCCGAAAGCCCGGTGATGTTGCCGCCCGGCCGCGCAAGGCTGGCAACAAGCCCCGTTCCTACGGGGTCGGCTACCGACGCCATCACAATCGGGAGCGACGTCGTCGCCCTTTTTGCCGCGAAGGCGGCCGGTGTCTGCCATACGAGAAGCAGATCGACATTGAGCCGGACGAGTTCTTCGGCCAACCCGTTCAGAAGACCGGGATTGCCGTCCGCGGTGCGAAATTCGAATCGAACATTCTTCCCCTCGACGTAACCAAGCTCGCGCAGGCCGTCCCGCACCTTGGTCCAGAACGGCTCGGGATTGGCCGGAACCAGAGCCCCGATGGTCGTCAGCCTCGGTTGGGCGCGAAGCGCAAGCGGCCATGCCGTAACCGCGCCGACGCCCACAATGAATTGTCGCCGCTTCATTCGACCACCTCGTCGGCGCGGGCGATGATCGTCGGCGGCACCGTGAGACCGAGCGCCTTCGCAGTTTTCAGATTGACGACAAATTCGTGTTTGATCGGCTGCTCGACGGGCAGCTCGGCAGGCTTGGCGCCCTTGAGTATCTTGTCGACGTAGCTGGCGGCACGCCGAAACAGATCGGCCAAACTGACCCCGTAAGACATCAGCCCGCCGGCATCGACAAGCTCTCGAAATGTGTAGATGGCCGGCAAGCGGCGCTGTGCAGCGAAGTCGACGATGCGTTTCCGCTCTCCGAGCAACATGCCGCTGACGAGCACGGTCAGCGCATCTACACCTGCGCCGGTGATGTCGGCAAAGGCCTTGTCGATATCGGCGGGAGCTCTTGCCTCCACGAATTTAAGCTGGATCCCGAGCGTCCCCGCGGCGACTTCCGCGGCTTTTAGCATCTGCTTTTCCGTGCGTTCGCCAAACGCACCTGGCTGCCAGAGGACCGCGACCCGATTGACGCCGGGGACGGCCTGCGTGAGATACTCCAGGCACTTGCCGACGAGATCGGCATTGAGGTTGGACAACCCCGTGACATTGCCACCCGGTCGCGCAAGGCTGGCGACCAACCCGCTCGCGACCGGGTCCGGAACCGTAGCGAAGACGATGGGAACGACCGAAGTCACCTCTTTGGCGGCCAGAGCGGCCGCCGTGCTCGAGGCAACAATGATATCCACCTTGAGCGCAACCAGTTCGGCCGCAAGGCTGGAAAGCGGCTCGAGCTTGCCCTGAGCATCCCGGTATTCGATCACGACATTACGCCCTTCGACGTAACCCAAGTCGCGCAATCCCTGACTGAAAGCTTCGAGCGGTCCCTGATTGCCGAGATTGCTTGCGAGATAACCTAGCCGCGCCACCCTGCCCGCCTGCTGGGCGTTCGCGGCGGGCGGCCACGCCGCAGCCGAGGCCGCGGCCACCCACGCCATGAAATCACGACGTCGCATGTCGCTCTCCGGACTGCCCCGTTTGATCGCGCAGACATCGCCGAGCGGGAATGCCAGGCCTGTTTCTAGCCTGGCAGCGAGCCTTCATTCGATCACCTCGCCGGCGCTGGCGAGCAGCGCGACCGGAATGTTAACCTCGAGCGACTTGGCAACGCCGAGATTCAGCGCCAGCTCCAATACCGTCGGCTGCTCGATCGGAATATCGCCGGGCGCGACGCCGCGAAAGATCCGGGCAATCTGGTCGGCCATGCGCTTGCGCAGCGCGACGCGGCTCGGGCCGTACCCGATCATGCAACCGTCGCGCGCCATATCCGCCCATTCGCACACCGTCGGCAGCCGGGCTTCGAGTGCGAGGGCCGCAAGTTGCTTACCATCCCGTTGAAACTGCGGTGTCGCGCCGATGATCAATGCCTGAGCGTCCTGCTTCCGCATCGCCGCGAACGCTGCCGGATAATCTTGCGGCGTGGCGACCGTAGAGACGAGCAAATCGACGCCAAGCCCTGCTGCCGCCTTTCGCAACGCGGCCTCGTTCCCTCCCCATCCTGCCGATGGGAGCAACACCGCGATGCGCCGCCGGCCGGGCACCGCCTCCAACAAGATCGACAGCCGCTTGGCTTCGAGCTCGTTGGCCAGGATCACGACGCCCGTGACATTACCGCCGGGCTGGGCGTAGCTCGCAGCGAGACCGAGTTCGACCGGATCATAACCGAACGTGACGACCGGCACCGTGCGGGTTGCCGCCCCGGCGGCGACCATCGCAGGACCGACGGCGATCACCGCATCCGGCTTGGCGGCGAGCAGTTCGCCCATCAGGCCCGGCAGCGCATCGGGCTGGCCGACGCGCCCGTCGAATACGAGATTGCGGCCTTCGACGAAGCCGAGCCTTGCAAGCTCCGGCAACGT
>CADEDX010000693.1 GCA_902826195.1 uncultured Bradyrhizobium sp.
AGCCCGGCGACAAAGGCGCCCAGTGCCATCGAGAAGCCGGCCACGGCCGCGGCCACCCCGGTGCCGACGATGACGAACAGCGTGGTGGCGACGAACAGGTCGCTCATGCCGACCGACGCCACCATGCGGAACAGCGGCCGCATCACGACGCGGCCGACCACGACGATCACGCCGAGCGCGACGGCGGCGTTCGCGAGTGCGAACGCCAGCGTCGCCACCACCGAACCGGAATTTCCGGCGCCGAAGATCGAGATGAAGAGCAGCAGCGGGGCCACCGCCAGGTCCTGCGCCAGCAGGACTGCAAAACTCGCCCGGCCGGCGCTGGTGTTGAGCCGCTTCTGGCGCGAAAGAATCTCGATCACGATGGCGGTCGAGGACAAGGCAAGGCAAGCGCCGAGGATGAGGGCGACAGGAGCCTTGTTGCCGGCGAGGCTCGCCACCAGCGCAATCGCCACCGTCGAAAGCACGATCTGCAGGCTGCCCAATCCGAAGATCAGGCGGCGCATCGCCTTCAACCGGTCGTAGGACAGTTCCATCCCGATCAGGAACAGCAGGAACACCACGCCGAGATTGGCGAGGCCTGAAACGTTGCCAGGGTCGACGACGGTGAACCAATAAAGAAACGGGAATTTGTCGATGAACGATCCGAGTCCGAACGGACCCAGGATCGCGCCGGCGCCGAGATAGCCGAGCACGGGGTTGAAGCCGAACCGCCGCACCAACGGAATGACGACGCCCGCGGTGCCGAGCAGAACGAGCGCGTCGCTGTAGACGGGAATGTTGATCGGGGAGGCCATCGGTCTGACGAGCATCCAGTTCCGGCCGGAGCGAGGGAATACCCTCGGCGATTCCAGTCAGCGGAACGTTAGCTGGTACCACCAGCTAACGCCACCCGTCAGCGGCTGCTCCGCTCGGCGCTCACCGAACGACCGGTCAATAGTCCCAGAACACCGGAACCCAGCGAAACGCGTCGCCGTCGACCGCCACCCGTCCGACAGACGGGAACGGCAGATGCGTGGCCACCAGCATCTCGCCGGTCTTCGCAAGTTCCCGCAACAGACGGATCCGAACGCGCGCCGCCTCCTCGGGGTCATGCTCGAAGCCGTTGTGCCATTCAGGCTGCTCGAACCCGACCGCGAACACGGCGTCGCCGGCGAATGTCAGCGCGTCGCCGCCGGACGCCACGCGGACCACGCTGTGCCCGGGAGTGTGGCCGCCGGTGCGACGGACGACGACGCCCGGCGCGACCTCGTGCTCCTCATCGAACTGCCGCAACTGACGGCCGTACTCCTTCACGAACCGCTTGGCAGTCGCCCGAAGCGCATCAGGGAATCCCGGCGGCATCGCGGTGTAGGTAAAATCAGGCGATTCCCAGAATTTCACCTCGGCGGTCGCCACGTGAATCCGCAGGTCTTTGCGCAGCCGCTCCTTCACTCCGTCAACGAGCAGCCCGCCGATGTGGTCCATGTGCAGGTGGGTCAGCACCAGGTCCGTTACGGACGAAAGATCGATGCCGGCTGCCTCCAATCGCCTGATCAACTGGCCGGCCCGCGGCAAGTGCAAATCCGGGTCCGATCCCAGTCCTGCATCGATCAAGATGGTATTGCCGCCGCTCCGTACCATCACCGCGTTCAAGGCCCAGTCGAAAGCGTCTGGCGGCAAGTACATGTCGTCCAGCCAGGCGGCGCGCGCAGCCGGGTCCGCGTTGTGCGCCAACATTTTGGTCGGGAGCGGCAGCACGCCGTCGCTGATCACCAGCACCTCGATTTCGCCGATCCGCTGCACGTAGCGCGATGGAACCAGTTCTTCCGGCGCCGGCTTGCCGGTTTGCGAGGCGATGCCCGAACTCGTGGTTGTCTGCAGCATGGTGATGATTGTCTCCTGCTTCATCATAAGGACTCTGGCTGGATCGTTTGAGACGGCCGTGCAGCCAGCGAAGCGCGGCCGTCTTCGCCTGGACACTCAGAGACTGGTCACGCGCTCGGGATCGGCTGACGCCAGCGCAGCGGCGCGCTCCGCCTTCGGCGGATAGATCCAGACGGTGTTGATCTCGTGCTTGGTCTTCTTGGCGACGTCGCCGACCATCTCGACCTTTCGTTCCCAGCCGCGCGTGAACAGCGCGCCGGCTTCGCCAAGATCGAGGCAGGTGACATAGGCCTCCTGGTGGTAAGGCCGGGTCGGAACGCCCAGCAGCTCGGCTGCGGCGTTGTTGCCGGCAAAGGCACCCATCCGCGTGGCGTGCTGGCACGACATCAGCGCGTAGTTGCCGTCGTCGTCGCAGGCGGCCCGTGCCGCATCGCCGGTCGCGAACACACCCTGGATTCCCGGCACGCGCAGATCGCGATCGACCAGCAGCCGGCCGAAACTGTCTCGCTCGGCAGGGATCTGCGCGGTGAGGGGAGCGGCGCGAATGCCCGCCGCCCAGATCACGGTTTCGGTTTCGATGTGTTCGCCGCTCGACAGCGTGACGCCGGACGAGTCGAGCGAAGCGACACCGGCGCCGAGGCGGGTTTCGACGCCAAGCTTTTGCAGCGCGTCCTCGATGACGGGGCGGGCGCCGGCGCCCATGTCGGGCGCAATCGCGCTGTTGCGCTCAACGATGATGACGCGGGTTTTGGCGTCCTTGCCGAAAATCTCGCGAAGCCGCGCCGGCATTTCGGTGGCAGCCTCGATACCGGTGAAGCCGCCGCCCGCGACAACCACCGTGTCGCGCCCGTTCACGGCCGGCCGCCTGGCGAGGCCATGCAGATGCTCGTCGAGGGCAACCGCATCGTCGAGCGAATCGACGCTGAAGCCGTGTTCGGCGAGGCCGGGAATGTTGGGCCGGAACAGCCGGCTGCCGGTGGCCACGACCAGGCGGTCGTAGGCGAGCGACTTGCGCGGGCCTTTTCCGGTCGCGATTTGCACGGTTTGGGAATTGGCGTCGACCGTCTCGGCGCTGCCTTGCACATAGTCGACGTCGATGGCCTTGAGCACATCGAGCAGCGGTGCGGTGAGCGTCTCGGGCTTCGGCTCGTAGAGCCGAGGGCGAACCACCAGCGTCGGCTGAGGTGCGACCAGCGCGATTTGGAAATCTTCGGGTGAAACACCCTGGATATCGCGCAGACGGGCGGCGGAAAGGGCGGCATACATGCCGGCAAAGCCGGCGCCGACGATAATGGCATCGTAATTCATGGGTGAATCTCTCTCTGTGGCTGACAGCGCGGAGGGAGATTGTCGCAGGCCGACAGACATCTGGCAACTGTTGCGCAGAGGCTGATTCGTTCGCGCCTGCGCCCTTTCTAATGTGCGAATGAATTCGCACCTTAAGGGGGAGGGAAATTGCCGGTACCCTTGTCACACAAGTCGTTACACTGCCCGCTGCATGCCCATTGCCACGCCTACCTTAC
>CADEDX010000694.1 GCA_902826195.1 uncultured Bradyrhizobium sp.
GTTCTCCACCACCACGATGGCATCGTCCACCACGATGCCGATCGCCAGCACGATGGCAAAAAGCGTCGAGATGTTGACGGTGAAGCCGAGCGCCGCCATCGCCGCGAAGGCGCCGATGATGGTGACCGGCACGGTGGTCGCCGGCACCAGCATCGCGCGCCAGTCCTGCAGAAAGATCAGGATCACGACGAGAACGAGTAGACCGGCCTCGACCAGCGTCTTGTAGACCTCGTTAATGGATTCTGAGACGAATTTCGTGGTGTCGAACGGCGTGTCGTAGACCACGTCCTGCGGGAACGCCTTCGCCAGCGCCTCCATCTTCTTCTTGACCGCCTGCTCGACCTCCAGCGCGTTGGCGCCGGGCGACTGGAATACGCCGATGCCGGTTGCCGGCTTGTTATTCAGCGAGAACATCTGGCTATAGGTCTGGGCGCCGAGTTCGACCCGTCCGACGTCGCGCACCCGCGTGACGTCGCCATTGTTGCCGGCCTTGACGATGACGTTCTCGAACTCGCTGACATCGTCGAGCCGTCCGGCGACGTTCAGCGTATACTGAAACGCCTGCCCGGCCGGTGCCGGCGGTGCGCCGACCTGGCCCGCGGTGACCTGCTGGCTCTGCTGCTGGATCGCCGCGATGACGTCCTGCGGCATCAGGTTACGCGCATACAGCTTGTTGGGATCGAGCCAGACCCGCATCGAATATTGCCCAGCGCCGAACACGGTGACGTTACCGACACCCGGCAGGCGCGACAGCTCGTCGCGAATATTGATGGTGGCGTAATTGCTCAGGAACAGGCTGTCGTAGGTCGATTTCGGCGACGTCAGCGTCACGAACAGCAGGATCGCCGTCGACTTCTTCTGCACGGTGACGCCCTGGTTCTGTACCGACTGCGGCAGTTGCGACAGCGCGCTCGACACGCGGTTCTGCACCAGCACCTGCGCGAAGTTGAGGTCGGTGCCGATCTTGAACGTGACCGTTAGCGAATAGGATCCGTCGGCCCCGCTGTAGGACTGCATGTAGAGCATGTCCTCGACGCCGTTGACCTGCTGCTCGATCGGCAGCGCCACCGTGTCGATCACGGTTTTAGCGCTGGCGCCGGGATAGCGCGTGGTGACCTGCACCGTGGGCGGCACCACATCGGGATATTGCGCGACAGCGAGCCGGAACAGGCAGACGCCGCCGATCAACACCATCAGGATCGCGATGACGTTCGAAAGAACCGGCCGCTCGATGAAGAATTTTGAGATCATGGCCGGCTCCTACTTGGCCGATGCCGGCGGCGCTTCGATCGTCTTCAGTTGCGGATCGACCTTCTGGCCGGGTATCGCACGCAACAGGCCCGCGGTGATGACGCGGTCCTCGGGCTTGAGCCCCTCCTCGATGACGCGCAGCCCGCCTTCGAGCGGACCGACGCGCACCTTGCGCTGCTCGACGACATTCTCGCCGTTCACCACCAGCAGATAGCGCCCGGCCTGATCGCTGCCGAGCGCCGCATCCGGCACGAGCAAGGCGTTCTGCACCTGATCCACCGGCACGCGGACGCGAACGAAGAAGCCCGGCAGCAGAGCACGGTCCGAATTGGGCAGCACACCGCGCACCGGCAAAGTACCCGTCGACTGGTTCAGCGTCGCAGCCGCATAGTCGAGCCGGCCCTCGTGCGGAAAGCCGGTCTCCGTCTGCAGCCCGACCTCGACCGGCATCTGCCGGAGATCATCCGCGGTCATGCCGCGGCGGCGCGCTTCTTCGCGGATTCGCAGTACATCCTGTTCGTTGACGTTGAAGTTCACGTAGATCGGATCGAGCGACACGATGGTGGCCAGCTGCGTCGGCGACGAGGCGCCGACGAGTTCGCCGACGGAGACCAGATGCGCGCTAACGACGCCGTCGAACGGCGCGGTCACGTTGGTATAACCGAAATTGACCGCCGCGATCTTGGTATTGACCTGGGCCTGCAGCAGGTTCGCCTGCGCGTTGTCGCGGGCCGAGGTGGAATTATCCAGCGTGGCCTGGGATACCGCCTGCCGCTGCACCAGCTCCTGCTGGCGCTTGAAGTCGGCGTCGGTCTGCCGCACCGAGGCCTGCGCGCCGCTTTCCGCGGCCTGCGCCTGTTCAAGCTTCAGCTTGTAGGTTTCGGGCTCGATCGTGAACAGCGAGGTGCCCTCTTTCACGAAGGCGCCGTCCTTGTAATTGATCGATTGCAGGAAGCCCTGCACGCGCGCGACCAGATCGACATTCTTGACCGCCGCGGTATTGCCGGTGGCTTCAAGATAGCGTGTGAAGGGGCGTTGTACCGGCACCGCTACATCGACCTTCGCCGGCGGTGGCGGGACAAAAGTATTTTGTTCGCAGGCACTTAAGATAGCCATGGCGGCGATGGCGAATGCCGCCCGCAGGACCGGGGCGCAGCCCTGCCCGTTGGTGCGGCGTGGACAAGAGCGTGCTGGCCAACGCAGGGGCTTCATCATTCGTGCCTCAATTATTTGTTCAAGCAATTTTCTATTCAGAAATGATCGTGCCGCGCCACCCCATGAAAATAGCAACAATCCACTTGCAGTGGAACCGGAAAGCGAAAATGATGCGCGCCGTTAGATTTTTTTACTGCGAAATTTTTACTGCGGCCGAAGCGGCGGATTCCTGCGGCGAAAAGGATTGTCCGATGAACAACACGTTGATGCGTGCGATGAAGCTTGCGCCACTGCTTTCAGTCGCCGCGATACTCACAACCACCCCCGCGCTGACGCAGGCCCCGAGCGAAGCGCAACGCGACGCCATCAAGTCCCAGTGCCGTTCCGACTACGTGGCGCATTGCTCCAGCGTGCCGCCGGGCGGCGAAGCCTCGCTGCAATGTCTGCAGAAGAATATGTCGAGCCTGTCGTCAGGCTGTCAGAGCGCGGTGCGCGCGGTGGAAGCGCCGGCGGCTGCCACGGCCAAGCCAGTTGACACCACGGCCCCGAAAGCCGCGGCGCCGCCGGCAGCAGCGACCGCCGCGCCAAAGACAGCTGAACCAAAGGTTGCAGCAGCGCCCCCTGCGGGACAGCCAACCAGCGCGCAAGCTTCCGCTATCCGCAGCGCGTGCCGCTCCGACTATCCAAAAGTCTGCGCTGGCGTGCCAACCGGCGGCGCACCGGCCCTGCAGTGCCTGGAAAAGAACAAGGCCAAACTCTCCGCCGGTTGCGAGAAGGCCGTCTCCGCTGCTGGCGGCGGTGCAGCAACGACCGCAACGGCAGCGCCCGCGGCAGGTGCGGCACCGGCCGCCGCTGGAGCGGCGCCCGCCGTCATCGTGTTGCGGCCGATGCGCCCGCGCGAAGAACTGTTCGTGCTGCGCTCGGCCTGCGGAGGCGACGTACGCACGATCTGCGACGGCGTGGCGCCCGGTGGCGGCCGGA
>CADEDX010000695.1 GCA_902826195.1 uncultured Bradyrhizobium sp.
TCCACGGAGCTAATGCCGGTGCCTAATGTCTTTAAATTTCCGTCGGCTGAGCGCAAGGCGCTTGCGCGTGATGGCTCTCGGACGGTCGCTTTGGATGCTGACCGGGCGATTGCTGGAGCAGAAGGGCAACTGCTGATCCGGACCCGGCCAGCCGTTGAGAAAGCCATTCTTCTACTTGAGACAGCGAGCATGCAAGTGCGACGAGTTATCGACTGCATTTTCAACGAACCGACTCGCGAGATCATGCTGGATCAACTCGCGACGATCGAGCAACAGATCGAATTCTTGCGTAGCGAAGCTGCGCTGCTCCCCGCAGACTATCATGACATCATTCAGGAGAAGATGCATGTTCAACCGTAAGCCAGCCTTTGATGCGTTAGCCCTCCAGGCTGCAAAGGCCATCAGCGCCAATGTGATGGTGGCCGATCGCGATCTGAGAATTGTCTACCTGAACGATGCTGTCGTGGCGCTCTTGCGGGAGGCCGAGGCTGACTTGAAAAGGGAGCTTCCTCATTTCAGCGTCGACGGCTTGATCGGTGCAAATATCGACGTTTTCCACAAGGACCCAACCCATCAGCGACGGATGCTGCATTCTCTCACGTCTGTGCATCGCGCGACCATCAAGGTTGGTAAATGGTCGTTCGATTTGGTGGCGACGCCGCTAAAGAATCCTGACGGAAGTCAATCGGGCATTGTCGTCGAGTGGGCCGACGCTTCGCTTCGTCTGCAAAATCTGGAATATGCCGCGAAAGTCGCCGCCATTAGCAGGGCACAGGCGGTGATCGAATTCAACATGGATGGAACCATCCTCACCGCCAATGAGAATTTTCTGAACGTATTGGGATACTCCCTTGCCGAAATCCAAGGCAAGCACCACAGCATGTTCGTCGAGCCCGCGATCCGCGACAGCAGCGCTTATCGAGAGTTCTGGGCCAAGCTCAACCGCGGCGAATTCGAGGCCGCAGAATTCAAGCGGATCGGCAAAGGTGGAAAAGAGGTTTGGATTCTTGCCTCATACAATCCGATCCTGGATCAGAAAGGCAAACCCTTCAAGGTGGTGAAGTTCGCGACGGATGTAACCGAGCAGAAACTGCAAACGGCGGACGTGACCGGCCAGATCGATGCGATCGGCAAGTCACAGGCGGTGATCGAGTTCAACATGGACGGTTCGATCCGCACTGCAAACGCCAACTTTCTAAACGCACTCGGCTATTCGCTTGGCGAAATTCAGGGCAAGCATCACAGCATGTTCGTCGATCCGTCCGAGCATAACAGCTCCGACTATCGTGACTTCTGGGCCAAGCTCAATGCCGGTCAATATCAGGCCGCGGAATACAGGCGCATCGGAAAGGGTGGCCGGGAGATCTGGATTCAAGCCTCCTACAACCCGATCTTTGATCTGAATGGAAAGCCGTTCAAGGTGGTGAAATACGCGACCGACACCACGGCTCAGGTGATCGCACGCATGAAGAGCGAGAAAGTGCGTGGCATGATGGAGTCGGTCGCTGCCGGAGCCGAGGAATTGAATGCCTCGGTTCGCGAAATTTCCGAAGCCATGGTCAAGTCGAGAAACACGGCGATGTCGGCTGTTGGCAAAGTCGAAGCTGCGGACGGGCAGGCTCAGCGACTGAGCGCTGCCGCCGAAGCGATGAGCGGTATCGTCGAATTGATTGGAAACATCACGGGTCAGATCAATCTGCTGGCACTCAACGCCACGATTGAATCTGCTCGCGCAGGCGAGGCTGGACGCGGCTTCGCGGTGGTGGCATCGGAAGTCAAGAATCTCGCCAACCAGGCCAAGGAAGCCACCGATCGGATCACGAGCGAGATCGAGGGCATGAATGGCATTTCAGGCGATGTCGTCAGTGCGCTCGGTGCGATCAAGCTGGAGATCCAGCATGTGAGCGAATACGTCACCGCTACCGCGGCAGCTGTCGAAGAGCAGAGTACCGTAACCAGCGAAATGTCGACGAGCATGCAGCGTGCAGCGGCCGAAGCAGCGAGCATTGGACACTAGGAGACCGGTCCGCTCTGGACTAATATCCCGCAACCGCGAGAACAACGACGGCGCCGAGCGCTTTCCAGCCAAAACCACGCCCGCGCGACCACCAGGCATTGGCGGCGGCGGCAAAGGCATAGACCGCGACGATCGTCGCGACGACCCAATGTCGTGCGCTCTCCGAACCGAACGAGGGCGCGGCGATTAGAAGTATGCCGCCCCCGATCCAGGCCACCGTACCCGCCTGCCAGACCAGCCGGATCAGCGTCCGCAGGCTCTCAGGCTGAATGGTCGCCCGCGCAAACACCTTGGTTTCCCCAAGCACGCCGTGAATCAGGGCCACCGCAATTCCGGCCACACCGGCACATTGCAGGATGAGATCGCGCATTGAACCGCCTCCATACAGTACTGTATGGTTATGCGCCGCGTTCTGGCTCGTGTCAATACAGTAGTGTATGGTGATATCGAATGGAACCGACATGAGCTATCAACTCTCGGCAGGTGACTGGGTCGCCGCCGGCCTCAAGGCGCTGGCGAGCCGCGGCTTCACCGCGCTGAAAGCCGAGCCGCTGGCGAAGGCGCTGCGCGTATCGCGCGGCAGTTTTTACTGGCATTTTGCCGATATCGCCGCCTTCCACGCCGCGATCCTCGCGCGCTGGCGCGAGGTCGCGGCCGAACAGATCATCGCCAATGTCGAGGCGGCTTCCCGGGACCAAGACCCGCTCGCGCTGCTGCTGCGCCGGGTGTTCGGCGAACGGCTGACGCTGGAGAGAGCCGTGCGCACCTGGGCCAGCGTCGACCCCGCCGCACGCGCCGCGGTGCAGGCCATCGACCGGCGGCGGCTGAGCTATGTGGAGGGGCTGCTGGCCCAATCGGGATTATCAGCGGAACAGGCCCGCGCCCGCGCCCAAATTCTCTATTGGGCGTTTCTCGGCTTCGCGCTATCGGATCAGCCATTGCCGAAAGCGGGACAACAGGCCGTGCTGAACGAACTGCTGCGTATCGCGGCCTCATGACACCGCGCGGTCTTGTATGCTAGGGATCGCGGCCTATCCGGAGACAGTCAATGAACGCCACGCCCGAACGCCTCGACGGCACCGTCGATCCAAAGCTGCTTGAGATCCTGGTCTGTCCGGTGACGAAGGGTCCGCTGGAATTCGATTCGATCCGGCAGGAACTGGTCTCGCGCTCGGCCAAGCTCGCCTACCCGATCCGCGACGGCATTCCGATCATGCTGCCGGAAGAGGCGCGGAAAATCGAGTGAAGGGGTTTTCATAGGATGGGTTGAGCCCTTTGCGAAACCTATCAGATCCTCGCAGAAGCAAGATGGGTTTCGCTGCGCTCTACCCATCCTCATATGGGGATTTGAGAGTCAAGGCT
>CADEDX010000696.1 GCA_902826195.1 uncultured Bradyrhizobium sp.
CGGCCTGTCGCAGACCGGCGAGGCAATCATCGTCGACACTGCAGGCTGGAAGATTGTCTATCGCGGCCCAATCAGTGCGGCCGCCGCAGCCGATCCAGATGCGCGGTACCTGCTGTTCAATGCCGTCGTGCACGCCGTTGGGCATCGTCCCATTGATGAACCCAGTGTCGCGGTAAAGGGAACACCACTTGTCGGCGCGAGCCGCTGACACATTACGCGAGCGCCTGACGGCGCGTGACGATCACAGGGTCAGCTCCGTGATGTCTTCCGCCGTCAGGCTGAGTGCGGCGGCAGGCGCCAGCTCCTTCAGTTGCGCCGCCGTGGTGGCGGACGCGATGGGTGCCGTCACGCCTGGTCGGGCCATCAGCCATGCCAGCGCGACCTGAGCGGGCGTCGCGTTGTGTCGTGCGCTGACCTTGTCGAGCGCCCCCAGGATGTCGAGGCCACGGCCTTTCACAAGGTCCTTCATCCGGCCGCCCCGCGCGCTTTTCGTCAGGTCGGATTCGGAGCGGTACTTGCCGGTCAGGAAGCCGCTGGCGAGCGCAAAATACGGGATCACGCCGAGACCCTCCTTGGCGCACAGATGTTCCAGCGCGCCTTCAAACTGGTCGCGCACGACGAGGTTGTAGTGCGGTTGCAGGACAGTGTAGCGCGCGCGGCTTCCGCCGGCTGCGTCGAGCGCTTCCTTCAGGTTTGCGGCGTCATAGTTCGAGCCGCCGACGGCGCGGACCTTGCCCTGCGCGATCAGGCGCTGGTGCGCCTCCAGCGTTTCCGCGATCGGCGTTTCCTTGTCGGGGAAATGGGAGAAGTAAAGATCGATGTGGTCGACACCGAGCCGCTTCAGCGAGGCTTCGCAGGCCGACTGGATGTAGGCCGCCTTGAGGCCCTTGCCGGCCGGCATTTCGCTGCCGACCTTGGTGATAAGGACGATCCTGTCGCGGGCTTTGCGCGCCTTGATCCATTCGCCCAGTACCGTCTCGGACTCGCCGCCCTGATGCCCCGGGGCCCAGCGCGAATAGACGTCGGCTGTATCAACGGCGTTGAATCCGGCGTCGACGAACGCATCGAGCACGGCGAATGAGGCATCCCGATCCGCGGTCCAGCCAAACACGTTTCCGCCGAGCACAAGCGGCGCAATCTCGAGGCCTGAAGTTCCAAGCGCGCGTTTCTGCATGGGTATCTCCGTTGGGGCAGTCATCATGCGCTGGCGAGTGTTTGCTCACAAGCTCCGTTCATCTCAGCCATGAGGGCGAAGGATTCAGCACGATGGAGCCATAGACGCCCCACGCCACAACGGCGATGAGCGTCACCACGAACAGCCAGCGGAAGCGCATGACCACGCTGACGGCTCGGGAGGGTCCGTACCGAAGCGATACCAGGAACAGGATCAGGAACAGGCCGCCGACCCAGATGCGGATCGGCAGGCTCACCCAGTCGAGATGGCTGAAGATGAAGTCCTCGAGCGGCAGGTTCATCGCTGGCGCCCTGCGCCGTCCTATTCGTCCGCGTAGATCGAAACGTCGCGGGCGCCGCTCGCATCGGCGCGGCCGCGGAACATGCCTTCGGTGTTCATGCTCAGCGCGACCGACCCGTCATGGCTCAGCACGATGACGCCGCCCGTGCCGCCGAGGGCCTTCACCTCGTCGAGGGTGGCTTGCGCTGCCTGCTCGGCTGACATGTCCTGCAGCGCGACGCGGGCGCAGATCATGCGGGCGACGCTGGCGCGGATGAAGTATTCGCCATCGCCGGTAGCCGAGACGGCGCAAGAGGCGTTGTCGGCATAGGTGCCCGCGCCGATGATTGGCGCATCGCCAACGCGGCCCGGCGGCTTGGCGTTCAGGCCTCCGGTTGAGGTCGCGGCTGCGAGATTGCCGTCGCGATCCATCGCCACGGCGCCAACCGTGCCATAGCGATCCATCGGAACGAACGTGCCGGCGAGTGCGCGTCGCAGCGCTTCCTGCCGCCGCGGGGTGATGAAGTATTCGGGCGGCACGATTTCGAGCCCCGCGTCCTTCGCCATATCGTCGACGTCCGGGCCCGCAAACATCACGCGGCCGGTCTTGTCCATCACGTAACGGGCGGCCCGGACGGGATTCTTGACCGTGCGCACCTGCGCCACGGCGCCAGCACGGCGATCGCGCCCATCCATGATCGACGCATCAAGTTCCGCCACGCCTTCGCGGGTCAGCACCGCGCCCTTGCCGGCGTTGAAGTTGGGGTTGTCCTCCAGCACGATCACCGCCGCCTGCACCGCGTCGACTGCCTTGCCGCCGCTGGCGAGAACTTTCGCGCCAGCCTCCAGCGCCTCGTTCAGGCCAGCGCGATAGGCGGCATCCAGCTCGGGCGTCATTTCCGCCCGCCGCATCACGCCGGCGCCGCCATGGATGAGCAGCGTCCATTCGGGTTTCGCCACGGGAGTCTCCATGCTTGTGCAGGCCGATGCGAGGACAGAAACAAGGCCGAGGATCAGTGCGCGCATGCCACTCTCCACTACGCTGCAGACTTCAGTTGCGTCAGCGCGTCGCCCAGCTTCAGCACTGCGGCCTCCGCTGCGGCGCGCCGTTCGTGCTGTTCTTCCACCACTTCCGGCGGCGCCTTGGCGACGAACTGTTCGTTCGACAGCTTCTTGTCGATGCCGGTGATGTCGCCCTTCAGGCGCGCGATCTCCTTCTCGAGGCGCGCGATCTCGGCCTTGAGGTCGATCAGGGCGGCCACGTCGAGGCAGGCGGTTGCTTCGTCCAGCACGATGCGCACGGCGCCTTTGGGCGGCGTCTCTGCCAGTGTCACGGACTCGAGCCGCGCGAGGCGTTCGATCAGCAACTGATAGGTCGCGAGCCGCTGTTGCGTTTCGGCAGATGCGCCGACCAGAGTCATCGGGACTTTGGCGCCGGCGGGCACGTTGAGGTCCGAGCGGGTGGAGCGGATCGAGGTGATCAGGCGGATCACCCATTCGACTTCGGCATTGGCCTTTGCGTCGATCAGCGCTTCATCGAGCGCGGGCCAGCTCTGCGAGATCAGCAGGCCCTTGCGTGCGATGGGTTTGCCGAATTCCTGGAACAACTCTTCCGTGATGTAGGGCATGAACGGGTGCAGCAGGTGCACGATCTGGTCGAGCGCCCACGCTGCCGTGGCGCGCGTTTCTGTCTTCGTTGCTTCATCCGAGCCGAGGAAGATCGGCTTGGTGAGCTCGATGTACCAGTCGCAGAACACATTCCAGACATAGCCGTAGATCGCGCCCGCAGCTTCATTGAAGCGGTAGGTTGCGATGCCCTGCTCCACGGCTTTCGTCGTGCGCACGGCTTCGGAGACGATCCACTTGTTGAGCGTGTGCTTCACGGCTGAGGGATCGAACCCTTCGACCAG
>CADEDX010000697.1 GCA_902826195.1 uncultured Bradyrhizobium sp.
CCGCCAATGGCTTCAGTCGAAGTCGATCACCAGCCGTATGCTAACCGCCTCTCTTTGAGTGGTCCTGACACAGCGTATTCCAAAGCCGCCGGAAAACATCCAATTGAAAATGAAAAAGCAGCAATAGCCTACCTGGAAGTCGCCCAGAAAATTCTCAGGCAAGCACCACTCGCGCAAGCGTCAGCCAGCACCGATCAGCTGACTTTCACGGCGCGCGTTCCGCTACCAAGAAAGCGACCGATTCCTCGCTAATCATGGTTGCTCTCGCCCTTCGGTTGCGGTTGAATACAGTCAAAGCCGTGGGGTGAGCGTCATGACGCCAGACCAAATTCGATTCAAAATCAGCGGGCTGCGATAGCGGCCTACGCTGAGAAAACGATTCTAACGAGGCGATTCAAGACTATGTATTGTTGAGGTCAGCGGAGACTGCCTCGCCATACCTGACACTTTCAGATGGTCTCTTGGCTCGGCACAACGCGGTTCGCATCGACGCTTTGAGCGATCTCATTCGAGGCATTGAAGCAAGAATGATATCGTTCGGCCATGCAGCGCCAACCAAACGTCCGATCAAATAGGCAAAGGAAATCGATGCTGCCAATGTCCAAGAACGACCGCGCGCTTCGACGCCTCAAGAAGTAAAGCATCAATGCTCCACCTTAAATAGATTGGCTTATGCAACTCGCTCTCGCCGGCTGTGCACGGCTCACCTCAAGGCATTGTTTATCAGATTCGCAAGCCGGGCTGCCGCAAGCGCAGCCTGACTGCGCGCAATGTTGTACGCATTGGTTTCGTATTCTCGGGTGAGATAGACGGCATTCTTTCCCAGGCTGACCGGGGGCGCGTATGCATATCGCTTTGCCAATTCCGCGCTTTCCTCGATCCACCTCTGCGGATCAGCAATCTTGGCAGCAACGTCATTCACGGAGAGGCTTGCGATGCCCTCCTTGCTGTCGGCGTCGAATACGGCTCCGTAAGGAGACGAGTAACCTCCAAAAACGGCGTCCCAGTAGGCATGAAGCGCCACGATCTCCCCCGTGGCTGGGATCACTTGCTCGGCATTGCCACCCGCGTCGCCATCCGGGATTTGTCTTGTGTACCGCCCGCTGCCGTGAAGTGGCTGATGCGCGTCGCCCACAAGATGCAGGATCCAGACGAGGTCATAAGACCGAACGTCATCTGGTGCGCCGGAACCTGCGGGAAGCGCTGCGATCATCACGTTCAATTGTGTGACCAAATCAACGGGATCTGGCGGGGGAAGAGGCGTCATATCCGGCGACCAATTGATGTCCTTGAAGTGCCAGTAGGGATGCTGGTTCTTGTCGGAGTAGCCTATGTTTTGGCTGGCCGTTGGACTATCCGCTTTATCGCGGGTGTAATTGTATTCTTTGGTCTTGATATCGTCTGCCCAGGTGGCAGCGTGAACGAATGCGTACAGCTTCGCCGTCTTCGGGTCCGTGACGCCCGCGGTCCATTTGCCATAGTCCGGATTAAGTCTCAGGAGAATATCAACCTTATCTTTGACCGAAGCATCGAGTTTCTTGTAGGCCACATAAGCGATCTGCATATGGCCCGCATCCCACCAGGCCATGGCAGGGCTGGGAAAGCTCCCGAAAATGAAGGCGAAGCTGGTAAGGATGCCGAGCAAGCGCTGCGATTTCATCGTGTACTCCGCCCGAATTTCGCTCGATGGGTTTAGGTTTCACTCGGCCCAGTACCTATGAACCAATTCACAATCCTGGATCGCAACGCCGAGCCTTAACATAACCTGAGCTCTTTATCCTTTTGCGACAGGTGACATGAGTGTATCCGTTGGCCCGAAGGGTGCGGCATGGATCAGCTTGCTTGATTCCTGCTTGGCCTTTTTTACCAGCCAAGCTGGGACGGCAAATAGGGCGATCGAGATCAGACCAGTCCGAATCAGCGATCGGCCGCGGACGGCGCTGACGCAGGCTGACCCTTGCGGCGGGTCTTTGCAAAGGCTCGGTCGGTCGCCATGAACCGCGCCAGCATCGGTGCGACCAGCTTTGCCGGATCCGAAATCGCCTGCCCGGTTTCGCGGGCAAGCATGTCGGTGTAGGCCGCGAGGTCGCGATGGACATCGGCCGGCAGTTCCACGGTGAGCTTTACCGGCTTGTCATCGGCAATGGCGCCGAGCTTCAGCTTTGCCATTTTTCAGCCTCTGTATGGTTCGAGCACGAGGTCGCGATTGACGATCACCCGCACCGGAAAACCCGGCCGGATTGTCAGGGTCGGTTGGATGTTGAGATTTCGCCGAACGACCTGCTGACCGGTCTGGTTCAGCGAATCCCCTGCCCCACGGCGAAGGGCCTGCAGGAGGGCGCTGTTCCCGTTGCCCGCATCCAAGCCAGACCCAAGTTCGGCCCCTGCACCGAGCAAAGTCGACAGCAACGCCGCCTTGAACAGTTCGCCCCAGTGAAGATCGACCTCGTCGTGAAGCCCGGCATAGCCTGCGGTATCGGCACCCGGTTGGCGCTCAAGGACGATCGATCGGCCGTTCGGCATGATCAGGCGTGTCCAGACCAGGAGCACGCGTGACTGTCCCTGTGTAACGTGGCTATCGTAGATTCCTATCAGCCGCGCACCCTGGGGCACCAACAAAGTTTGACCGGACAGCGTATCAAATAGTGGTTCGGTCACATGCGCCATGATCTGCCCAGGCAGATCGGAGCGGATGCCCGTAATAAGGGCCGCCGAAATCACAGACCCTGCCTGGACAACAAAACGCGAGGCTGGCTTCGCCACGCGGTCAGGGCTCGTGGTGCGCCGATCAACGGTAGCGCTGACGAAAGCGAGCTTGCGGTCCTGTCCATTCTGGGCAAACGCCTCTTCGGACGGTGATGCGGCATTTGAGGTCGTCTCGGCAGGAGTTGCTGCAGCCGGTGGTCTAACATTCGTTGACGCAAATACCTTGCTGGTGCGCGCGGCCTCACTTTCCTGGCTCATCCGCTGCTGCTCGGGATCGACCGCAAGCGGCCCGGACTGGGGCTGGGCCGCAACAATGGGGCGGCCAAGATCACCCGGCAATGGCGGCCCGAGGCGCGGCACATCGCGCGGAATGCCCGCATAGTCGCGCGGCAGCCCTGCAAGGCCGTCGGCCACATTGTGGTGATCGATGCTGTAAAGCTCTTCGGAAGCCGGACCACGCGTGCGATTCTGTTGCAGGGCCCACAGCACGGCTCCGGAAACGAGAACGAGCGCGAGTGCCGTGCCTCCAGCCAACACCTTACGCGACAGGCGAGTCACGGACGGACGTTCTGGACGCAGGCGCAGTGAACTCGCTATTTCCGTAGCACTCTTCTGCGAGGTAGAACCAGGACCATCGGCGCCAGGCATTTGC
>CADEDX010000698.1 GCA_902826195.1 uncultured Bradyrhizobium sp.
GCGCCGCGCGACCTACGGTCCGCTGCTGGACGCCGACGGGCAGGCCATCGACCATGCCGCAGGGCAACGACATCGCCGGGTGATGGGTGATATCGAACGGCGCCGTGTTGGAGATCATCTCCAGCGCCCGCGCGACATAGTCTTCGCGGCTTGCGTTCGCCGGCGGCAGCGGCGTCGCCTTCATCGGCGTCGTCGGCAGCAGCAGCAGATCGTAGTCCTTGAACGCCTTGTCATAGGCGGCGGTCAGCCGCCGGGAGATGTTGAGCGCCTTGCCGTAGTAGCGCGGGCCGAAATTGTTGTTGATGTAGGTGCCGAGCAGCAGGAACAGTTTTGTGGTCTCCGACAGCGAGTCGGCCTGCCGTCGCCAGCCACGATGGAAATCCATCAATGACGTCGAATAGAGGTCGCCGCGACTCAGGCCGTAGCCGTCGCCATACATCATGGTCTGCGTCATGCCCTCGGTGCCGATCGGCGTCCAGATCGCCGGTCCTGTCAGGTGCATCGGGATCGAGACCATCTCGACGGTGGCGCCAAGATCCTTGAACCGCTTGGCGGCCTCGCGGACGCTTTCATTGACAGCAGTCTCTGCGTTCAACTGCTCAAAGCCCTCCTTGAGGATGCCGATCTTCATCCCCTTGGCGCCGGCGCCGAGCGCCTTGGTGTATTCCTCGACTTTCGGCGCCTTGATCCGCGGATCGTAGCCGTCGTCGCCGGCCAGCACCTCCAGCAGCAGCGCGTTGTCCGCGACCGTGGCCGTCATCGGCCCGGTATGATCGACAAAGATTTCGATCGGCATGATCCCGGTATAGGGAACCAGTCCCCAAGTCGGCTTCATTCCATAGGTGCCGCAGAACGACGACGGCATGCGGATCGAACCACCCTGGTCGCCGCCGATCGCCATGTCGACTTCGCCGAGCGCAACGACGACGCCGCTGCCCGAGGACGAGCCGCCAGCCGAATAGCCCATCTTGTGCGGATTGTGCACGGGCCCAACCGCGTTGGTGTGGCTACCGCCCGACATGCAGAAGGATTCGCAATGCACCTTGCCGAGAATCTCGGCGCCGGCATCGAGCATGCGCGTGACGATGGTGGCGTCGAAATCCGGCACGTAGCCTTCCAGCGTGGCCGAGCCGTTCATCATCGGCACGCCCGCCAGCATGATGTTGTCCTTCAGCGCGACCTTCTTGCCCTTGAGCTTGCCGGAGGCAGCGCCCTTGACGGTCGATTTGCGGTACCAGGCGTTGCGCGGGTTCTCTTCGGGCGACGGCCGATAGCCCGGCGTGCGCGGATACTTCACCTCCGGCACCTCGTCCGGTATCGCCGCCACCAGATTGTAGGCGTCGATCGAGCCCTGCATCAGGCCGCGGAATGACGCGACGTCTTCCTCGGTCAGCGAAAGGCCGCACTGCTCGGCGACCGCGCGAAGTTGCGTTGGAGTTGGGAGGGCGACTGACACGAAGTTCTCCTGAAGCTTTGAGTCCCTGGGCACGGCAACTCGATCGACGTGAGGTCGAGCGCAGCCAGCCACGGTATTCAAAACGGAAATATTTTCCTTTTCAAGTATTATTTTGCATTTTGCGATACGCTCGGTGCGTGCGCCGCCTTCAGACTGGCTTGATGAGCTTGAAGTCGAGCCCGTCGGCTTCGGCGAGATACATCGGCATCCGAGCATGACCGTTACGAATGGCAACGGAACCGCGGGCGCCGCGATAGACGACATTGCGCGCTGCTGTGAGCAGAGGCCCGATCGCCAAAGTGCCGGCCTGATTGGCCGCGGCTTCGAGGAGGCAGAGGCCCTCGTAGCTGGACTGGCCGAGCGAGCCGATCGGCGGGGCATTCGGACCGAACATCGCAGAGTATCGGCCCTGGAAGTCGTCATTGGCGCGCGAGCCGACACCGGGAAAATAGCCGGAGGCGCAGAACAGATTCTCGCTGCTGTCGGCGCCGATGCCGAGCAGCACCGTCTCATCCATCGCACCCGCGAGCCGGAGCGTGGTGGCACCGAGACCACATTCACCGAAGGCGCGGTTGAATGTGATGCTGTCGGTGCCGATCAGCGAGATCAGCACGACATCGGGCCTGGCGGCGCGAATGCGCGCCAGATGCGGCTGGTGATGGTCCTCCCCGAGGGGAACGAACTCCTCGCCGACCACCCGCCCCCCGGTCTCGGCGATGTATCGCTTCACCGCGCGATGCGATTGCCACGGCCAGACATAGTCGCTACCGATCAGATACCAGCGCGACGCCTTCCTGGCCTCGGCAAGCCAGTGAATCGACGGGCGGCTTTGAAAGCGCGGCGTCTCGCCGATCGCGACGACACCGGGCGTCTGTTCGCCACCCTCGTATACGGGCGTGTAGATGTAAGGAATGCGGTTGCGGGTGATGACATCGCGCAGCGCGACGCGCACCGCGCTGGTGTGCAGCCCGACGATGACGTCGACTTCATCGAAGGCAATGGCCTGTTCGGCGCGATCAACGACGTCGTCGATCGGACCGCCGGCATCGTAGATCGACAGCTCAATCTCGCGCCCAAGGATGCCACCACGCTTGTTGATTTCGGCGACGGCAAGCTGCGCACTGCTGGTGGCGCACGGCCCCCAAACCCCGGGCGATCCGGTGCAACAGATGAAGCCGCCGACGCGAAGCTTGTTGCGCGCGCCGCGGCGCCTGAAGGCGCGGTCATCCGGCGACAACGCACGATCGACCGCTGGCGACGCCAAATTCCTCAACAGCAGGGGCGGCGGAAACGCAGACCCGCCGGCAGCCGGGAAGTTCTCCGTCGAAGGCACGCCAACTCCTGTCTGACACCAGATCAGAACGCATCCAGCAGGCGGCCGCGGCATCCGCCCTTGTTAGTTAGTGAAATATCCTATTGGAAAATATTGAACATTCAACAATTGAAGTGCATATAGAAACGGCATTCGTTGCCGGACATTCACTCATTTGGATCAAGACGAAGTCTCAGCCGTGGCCAAATCGCCAAAAGACAACTCCCCCATCACCGAACACCTCGCCTATCTGCTCGCGCAAGCCAACCGGGAGATCAACCGGCAGTTGGAGATGCGGCTGAGCAAGGAAGGCGTACCTGTCGAGCAATGGCGCATTCTCAAGGTGCTGTCCGACGGCAACGGGCATTCCATGGGGGAACTGGCGGAAGCCGTGCTGCTCAACCATCCGACCCTGACCAAGATGGTCGACCGCATGGTGTCGGACGCACTGGTCTACCGCGTGCAGGACCCCAAGGATCGCCGCAAGGTTTTGATGTTCGTGTCGGACCGGGGCAAGGCGCTGAGCAAGCGGCTGAA
>CADEDX010000699.1 GCA_902826195.1 uncultured Bradyrhizobium sp.
ATAGCGGTGCGTGATCTCGGGATGCATAGTATCTTCGACGATGTCGTAGTAACGATGATCCTTACGCTTGCCGGCAAAGGCCTGCTTCCACAGCGGCGATAGCCGGATTTCCTTGCCCCTTGCCACGAAGGCGCGCAGCGCCGACCCGACAGTTGCTGTCGGCGCCTGTGCCGATGCCGGCACGGCTATCGTTGCGGTGATTGCGGTCATTGCGTCCCACTTGCTGAGTTCGAGAAAACTGCGTTGCGTCCGATGCAGGCAGCGTATCGAAGTCGGTCGCGGTCCAGTGTGATGACCATCACGCGCATGCGTGCGAGGTTGTCCGGCAATCAAATCGACGTCTGTCGCCGCGCGCGGCCGGGCGTTCGCCGTCGCTTGGGAGTATGCTGCCGACGCCGCCCTGGCGAGCGGTGGAGGGTGATGTCTATGAGCCCACGGAGGCCGGCGAGCTAACCGTCGATGAGCCGCATCTGATCTGCAAGTCCGCCAGCTTTCATATTGTTTTCACGGACCGACACGGAGTCCGCCTCGGCGGAATCCAGCCTCACGCCTCATCATCGCGCTTGCGCAGCAGATCCTTGGCGAGATCGCCGAGCGCCGGGCGCGGCAGTGCGGTAAACGGCAGCGGGCGCGTCACGTCGATGGCGGCCAGCCCGAGCCGCGCGGTGAGCAAGCCGTTGAGCACGCCTTCGCCGAGCCGCTGCGAGAGTTTTGCCGCGATGCCATGGCCGAGCACCTGCTGCACCAGGCTGTCGCCGACCGCCATGCCGCCGGTGATGGCGAGGTGGCCGATGACGTGGCGCAGCAGGCTAATCATGCCGAGCGTGCCGGGCCGGCCGCCATAGAACCGCGCCAGTTGCCGGATCAGCCGCATCGCAGCGACGAATACGAACAGCACGTCGATCAGGGCGCGGGGGCTCACCGCGGTGACGACCGATACGCGTTGCGCGGCGGCTGAAACCAGCCGGCGGGCTTCCTCATCCAGCGGCGCCATCAGTTCGCGCTCGGCGAGCTTGATCATGTCGGCGCCGTCGATGATGTCGTCGGCGTGGCTCACCAGCGCGGCGCGGGCGCGCGCCAGTTGCGGGTTTTCATGCGCGAGCTTGAGCAGATCGTTGACGACCGCGCGGCTTTCGGCGCGGTCGTCGCTGCGCAGCACGTCGATGGCGCGCTGGTGCAGTTTTTCGATCGCGGCCAGCCGCGCCATCCCGAACGCTTCGCGCCCGATCACGACCACCAGCGCCAGCGCCGCGGCTCCGGCGAATGCCAGCGCGACGTAGCCGAGCATCTGGCTGCGTGCAAACAGATCCTCGATCAGGTTGACGACGCCGAGCCCCGAGCCGAGCAGCACCAGCCCGCCGACCGCGGACCAGAACAGCGTGCCCCAGCGAAAACCGCGGCGGGCCGGGACGCGCGGCGCTGCGACCGGCACCGGCAACAGCGCGGAATCGGCCTCGGGCGTGATCTGCACGGTGCCGCGGGCCGGGCGCCCGGTTTCGTCCGGGCCCATCACGACCACGCCGGGATCGTCGAGCTTGAACGTGGCCGGCCGCCGGTGCGGCGTTTTCTCGCTCATTGCAGTCGGTCTCCGATCAGGAACTGGAGGGCCCGGTCGAGGCGGATATGAGGCAGTGCGGGCTCGCCGTCGGCGGCGCGCTCCAGCAGCGGCGGCCGGAAGCGCAGGAAGCGGAAATCGGCCTGATCGGAAGCGGTGCTGGAAAGGCCGCGAAAGCCGCCGTTGAACAGTTCTTCGGGATCGGCGGGCAGGTCGCCCGGAAAGGTCGCGACCTCGGTCTCGCCGTCAAAAGCCTCGCCATTGGCGGTCTCGCCGGGCGCGGGCGTGCCGATGATGGACGGCAGCTTGTCCCGACCACGCGCGACCTGCGCCTCGCGCGTCGCACGCACCGCCGACAGCGCGACCACGTCGACGGCAGCTCCCGTATATTCGGCGCGGTCGGCCGCCTTGGCGACCGCGCGCCGCAGCACGGCCTCCAGCCGGTCATGGCTCTGGTGGTGCAGATGATCGGCCTTGGTGGCGGCGAACAGAATGCGATCGATACGCGGACGAAACAGACTGCTCAGGATCGTGCTGCGGCCGATGCGAAAGCAATCGAGAATGCCGGTCAGCGCGGCTTCGAGATCGTGCAGCGCTTCCGGCCCGGCGTTGAACGCCGCGAGCGCATCGACCAGCACGATCTGGCGATCGAGCCGGGCAAAATGGTCGCGGAAGAACGGACGCACCACGACGTCCTTGTAGGCTTCATAGCGCCGCCGCATCATTGCCCAGAGCGAGCCTTCGGGCGCGCTGCCGTCGATCGCGACGTCGAGCGGTGCGAAAGTCAGCGCCGGCGTGTCGGCCAGATTGCCCGGCATCAGGAGACGGCCGGGCGGCAGCAGGCTCATCGCAAAGCGCTCGTCACGGCAGGCGCGCAAATAATCCGTGAACAGTTTTGCGGCGGCGAGCGCAGCCTGCTCGTTCTCGGGGCTTTCGGGCTGCAGCGTCTTGAGATGCTCATGCCACGGCGCAGCGAGTTTTGCGCGCGGACCCTCGCGCGACAGCGCGAGGCTTTCCGCCGACCATTGCTCAAAGCTCTTGTTGAGCAGCGGAAGATCCAGCAGCCATTCGCCGGGATAATCGACGATGTCGATCGTGAGCGTGCGGTCGGCGCCGTTCTGGCGCTGGTAGTCGATCACGACGCGCAGTTCGCTGATGTCGGTGGTCGAACTTGGCCAGCGCCGCTCCTCGATCAGGGTACGGACGTGGCTTTCATAGGCGAAGCGTGGCACCGCGTCGTCTGGCTGCGGGGCCAGCCGCGCGCGGGCGATCCGCCCCGTGGCGTACGGCTCGAAGATCGGAAACCTGCCGCCGCGGGTCAGGCCATGGATCAGCGCCGTGATGAAGACGGTCTTGCCGGCGCGCGACAGGCCGGTGACGCCGAGCCGCACGGTGGGATTGAAGAAGCTGTCGCCGTAGTCGAGCAGCGCCCGCGCCGACAGGCGCGCTTCCTCGACGATGTCTGAAAAACTGGGGGCCATGCGGGCGTGAAAGCTCGAAAGAGGCGTGAGTAGGCGGATGCCAGCAAGGTGGCGATTGGCAGGCCGAAATCAAGCTCTTGTGATGGGTGACGGCGGACGGCCCAAGGCATAACCAAGGGGATATACGGTCGCCGGCAGCACGAAAATGCCATGGCGGTGGCGTCGAATGGGGGGCTGGTTGTGGAGACTTCTGCTCTAGCCGCCCTCACAACAGCTCAGGTGGACCTGCATGACCATCTTCCGACTGAAGCAACTTGCCT
>CADEDX010000700.1 GCA_902826195.1 uncultured Bradyrhizobium sp.
CGAACCGGTTTCCACCCCGGATCAAGTCCGGGGCAGGCTTTCGCTTGAAAACGCTCTATTTTTCCAGCTGGCGTTGCAGCCTGCGAACGAATTCGGTCAGGCCGGTGCGGCGCTCGCGCTTGAGCCGCTCGGCCTTGAGGATCGACTGCACCTCGGCGAAGGCGTCATCGACGGTTTGGTTGACGACGATGAAGTCGTATTCCGCCCAGTGGCTGAGTTCGTGGCTGGCGCGACTCATGCGGCCGCGAATCACCTCGTCGGAATCCTGCGCCCGCGTGTGCAGCCGCTTCTCCAGATCGGCGGCCGAGGGCGGCAGGATGAACACCCTCACCACATCGGCGCTCGCCTTCTGGTGCAGTTGCTGGGTGCCTTGCCAGTCGATGTCGAACAGCACGTCCCGCCCTGCCGACAATGCCGCTTCGACCGGCGCGCGCGGCGTACCGTAAAGATTGTCGAACACGGTTGCCCATTCGAGCAGTTCGCCCTGCTCGACCATCCCCTCGAACTTCGCCTTGTCGACGAAGAAGTAATCGCGTCCATCAACCTCGCCCGGCCGCGGCAGACGTGTCGTCGCCGAGACCGACATCTTCAGGCCCGGCTCGCGCTCGAGCAACATCCGCGACAGCGTCGTCTTGCCGGCGCCCGAAGGCGACGACAGCACGAACATCAGCCCGCGCCGTTCAACTCCGTCGAAACCAGAAGCCGCCATTCGTCACTCCAGGTTCTGGACCTGCTCGCGGAACTGCTCGACCACGTTCTTCATCTCGAGCCCGACCTGGGTCAATTCCAGGTCGTTGGATTTGGAGCAGCAGGTGTTGACCTCGCGGTTGAATTCCTGGGCGAGAAAATCGAGCCGCCGGCCGACCGGCCCGCCCTTGCCGATCATCTCCCGAGCCTGCGCTACATGCGAGGCGATGCGGTCGAGCTCTTCTCGGATGTCGGCCTTGGTCGCGATCAGGAGCGCTTCCTGATGGAGCCGGTCGGAATCGAAACGGTCGGACGTTTCCAGCAGCGCCGTGACCTGCTCGGCCAGCCGCGCCCTGATCGCTTCCGGCTTCCGGCCCGGCGCAGCCTCCGCCCTCTTCGCCAGCTTCTCGATTTCATCCATGCGCTGGATCAGAATTTGCCCAAGCGTCACGCCTTCGCGGCGGCGCATCTCGACGAGCTGGGCCAGCGCCTGTTCCAAGGCCTTCGCCGCCGCATCCCGCGCCGCCTTGTCTTCCGCCTCATCGCTTTCGGGTTCGACGACCTCGATGACGCCCTTGATGCCGAGCAGGCCATCGATGCTGGGCGCCACCGCGTCGATCCTGCCGGCGAGTTCGCCCGCGACCTTCACGATCGAGGCCAGCACGTCTTCATTGATGCGCACCGTCGAGACCGCGTTGGCGCGCTTGACGCTGAGATTGGCATAGACCGTGCCGCGCGACAGCACCTCGCTCGCGCGCTTCTTGGCGAGCGCCTCCAGTTCGTCCCAGCCGGGCGGCAGGCGCAGACGCAGGTCAAAACCCTTGGCGTTGACGGACTTCAATTCCCATTCGAACGCATAGGGACCGCTGGCGCCGTGGCTCCGGGCAAAACCGGTCATGCTCGATAGCGCCATCGCGTCATACTTTCCAAAAGACAGGGATTTCGAGACTCGAAAGAGACGGCGCGACTTTAGGCCGATTTCCGCCAAAGTGGAATTGCGTTCCCGTCGTAGCGGAAATGCCGGCTTAACGAGGGCTCAGCGCTGCACCACAGGTGACGTCGTGGTCGACTGCGCGGCGCCCTGGCGGCCCGGCGCCGTCGCCGGCGCAGCCGGACGGGCCACAGGCGGCTTTTTCGCCGCTCCCGACCGCGGCGTGGCCGCGGTCGGATTGGCGTCGGGGCCGCCGGCCGCGGTCGGCGGCGGTGCATCTTCCGAGGGTTCGACGGTGTCGTTCTGAATCTGCTTTTCGAGCGCGCGCAGCTTGGCGACGTTCTTCTGATGCGCGTCGTAGGTCTCGGTGAAGGTGTGTCCGCCGGTGCCGTCGGCCACGAAGAACAGATCGCGGGTGCGCGCCGGGTTCGCGGCGGCTTCAAGCGAGGCGCGGCCCGGATTGGCGATCGGCCCGGGCGGCAGGCCTTCGATGACATAGGTATTGTACGGCGACGGCTGGGTGATCTCGCTGCGCTTGATCGGCCGCCCCAACGTTCCCTTGCCGCCCACCAGGCCATAGATGATCGTCGGGTCGGACTGCAGCTTGATTCGCTGCCGGAGGCGATTGGTGAATACCGCGGCGACGCGGCTGCGTTCGTCGGCCCGGCCGGTTTCCTTCTCGATGATCGAGGCCAGCGTGATGAGCTGCTCCGGCGACTTGACCAGCACGTCGGGATTCCGGCGTTCCCAGATCTCCGCGAGCACCCGCTTCTGGGTCTGCTGCATGCGCTGGATCACCTGCTCCCGCGTGGTGCCGCGCGGGAACTTGTAGGTTTCCGGCAGTAGCGTCCCCTCGCGCGGCATTTCCCGCACGCTGCCCGCGAAGATGTCGTTGTCGGTCAATCGCGCCACGATCTGTTCGGACGTCAGCCCTTCCGGAATGGTGATGGAGTGCTGCACCACCTTGCCCTCGACGATGGTGGCGATGACGTCGCGCAGGCTGGCCTTCTTCTGGAAGGAGTATTCGCCCGGCTTGAGGTCGGAACTCGCCTTCAGCGCAAACACGCCGCCGATGAAGATCCATGGATTGACGTTGATGACGCCTTCGCGGAGCAGCGCGTCAGCGATGTCGCGCTTGCCGGCGCGCGAGGGAATGTTGACGATCTTGTCTTCCTGCAGCGGGCCCGGGGTCTCCAGCACCTGCCGGCCGTAATAATAGACCGTGCCCGCGCCGATCATCAAAATGATCAAGATGGTGATGATCGCGTTGCCGACCACGACGAAGGGATTGCGGGCGCGCTCCGACCGCCGCGGCGGCGGCGGGAGCTGTTCGGGCTCCAGCGCGGCGCGCGGACTGCGCGGTGAAATGGGCGGCCTCTCACTCATCGATGCAACCTGAATCCTGCCGGTTCAATCGCGGCCGGGACAATCCCCTCACCCGCGCCGCTAGCATACGCCCGTGTCTAGAAGTCATCGCCGAATACGGCAAAACGGTGGACTAGTTCTAAACACCTGCTAATCGCGCACGCGCTGAACGAGAACGGAGGCGTTAGTGCCCCCGAAACCGAAGGAATTCGACAGCGGGATGTTGATGTCGCGCTTACGCGCCGGCAGCGGTACGAGATCAATCGAAGTTTCAACCGACGGAGATGGCAGGGTGAGGGGCGGGGGAAA
>CADEDX010000701.1 GCA_902826195.1 uncultured Bradyrhizobium sp.
CTCGATCTGCACCACGCGCATCGTCGCCGGCGTCGGCGTGCCGCAGCTCACCGCGATCATGGATGCGGTGGAGGCCGCCAAGAAGGCCAACGTGCCCGTTATCGCCGACGGCGGCATCAAATATTCCGGCGATCTGGCCAAGGCGCTCGCCGCCGGCGCCGACATCGCCATGGTCGGTTCGCTGCTGGCCGGCACCGACGAGACGCCGGGCGAAGTGTTTCTGTGGCAGGGCCGTTCCTACAAGGCCTATCGCGGCATGGGCTCGGTCGGCGCGATGGCGCGGGGCTCCGCCGATCGCTATTTCCAGCAGGACATCAAGGACACCCTCAAGCTGGTGCCGGAGGGCATCGAGGGCCAGGTGCCCTATAAAGGTCCGGTCGGCAACGTCATGCATCAGCTCGCCGGCGGCCTTCGCGCCGCGATGGGCTATGTCGGCGCGCGCAACCTCGCCGAATTCCACGACAAGGCCCAATTCGTCCGCATCACCGGCGCGGGACTACGCGAAAGCCACGTCCACGACGTCACCATCACGCGTGAAAGCCCGAACTATCCGGGCGGAGTTTAGTTTACCATGGTCGATTGGTCGGACGACAGGATTGCCGCGCTTTCAAAGCAGGACTTGAAGAATCTGCTCGCCAATGCCGAGCGGAAATCCGCCGCCGAGATTGTCGCGCGGTGCAAAGCCGAGATGGACAAGCGGGATACGTCGAAGCCGCGCAAGGCATCGAAGCCGCGTACCGAGCTGAAAGAGTTCGAGCACGGCATGTCGGAGCAACTCGCAGAAATCGGCAAGGCGATGGCCGCGAAATACGATCTGTCGGCAGAGACCGCGAAAGCAAGGTCGGCGGGCGTGAAAGGCTTCAAGGCGCACAAGCTGCTGGACTCGAATGGCCACGCAAAGCTCGGCGGGATGCAGCGCGACGGTTCGGTCGCGGTCGACCGCTATATTTCCTACCGGCGTGGCACGGATATCGTCTCGATCGGAGTCTTCCTGCTGAAAGACCAGCCCGTCGAAGCCCATGAGTTTCATGTGATCGCGCCGTTGGCGGTGCTCGAGGGTGGAAAGCCGATCGCGGAAATTCGCCCCACCGCGACGGAGGCGCAGAAGCAGACCGCGGATAGCGGGCTTGCCTTCACGGATTTGGCGAGTGCGGCCGCCGCATTCGAGGCGGCGCTCGCCAAAATCGCGGCCTGATTTTCTGTAGTTCAGGCGGCAATTGCCATCAAAGCGACGAAGCAATCCATTTCGGCGCTTGCGAAGGTATGGATGGCTTTCGCCTTCGCTCATTGAGCTTCGGCGGACAAGTCGCTACGCTCGCAGTGACGAATAACAACGACAACAAAATCCAGGAGGAACCGTCATGTCCCAGGGCAAACGCATCGTCCTCGCCGCGCGTCCCGTCGGCGAACCCAAGCCAGAAAATTTCCGCCTCGAGGAATGTCCGATCCCGACCCCCGGGGCCGGTGAAGTCCTCCTGCGCACGATCTGGCTGTCGCTTGATCCCTATATGCGCGGGCGCATGAGCGACGGGCCGTCCTACGCCCAGCCGGTGCCGGTCGGCGGCGTCATGGAAGCCGGTACCGTCAGCGAAGTGATTGCCTCGAACAATCCCGCGCTTACCAAAGGCGACATCGTGCTGTCGCGCGCCGGCTGGCAGACGCACGCGATCTCCGACGGCAAGGGACTCGCAAAAATCGATCCGAAGATCGCGCCGATCTCCACCGCCGTCGGCGTGCTCGGCATGCCTGGCATGACCGCCTATACCGGCCTGCTCGACATCGGCAAACCGCAGCCGGGCGAAACCGTTGTCGTCGCGGCGGCTTCCGGCGCGGTCGGCTCGGCGGTCGGCCAGATCGCGAAGATCAAGGGCGCGCGCGCCATCGGCATCGCCGGCGGTAAGGAGAAGTGCGACTACGTGAAGAAGGAGCTCGGCTTCGACGATTGTCTCGATCACCGCGATCCGGATCTGGCAGCTAAGTTGAAGGACGCCTGCCCGAAGGGCATCGATGTCTATTTCGAGAACGTCGGCGGCGCGGTGTTCGAGGCGGTTTTCCCGCTGCTCAACGCCTTTGCGCGCGTGCCCGTGTGCGGCCTGATCTCGGAATACAACAATTTCGGCGAGACCAGCCCGAAATGGGCCGGCAAGATGATGCGCGCCGTGCTGACCAAGCGGCTGACCATCCGCGGCTTCATCGTCAGCGATTTCGCCGCGCGCCACGGTGATTTCCTGCGCGACATGTCGCAATGGGTGCGCGAGGGCAAGGTCAAGCACAAGGAGTTCGTCACCGAAGGCCTCGACAGCGCGCCGGCCGCATTCATGGGACTGTTGAAGGGCGCCAATTTCGGCAAGCAGCTCGTTCGCGTCGGGCCGGACAAGGCGTAAGCCGCCGCAACATCTCGGAGAAGATGACCATGGCAGGAATACTTGAAGGTAAGGTCGCGCTGGTGACCGGCGGTGCTTCCGGCATCGGCCAGGCGACCGCGGTGGTGATGGCACGCGAAGGCGCGCGGGTGGCGGTGGCCGACCGGGCCGAGGCAGACGCGGCAGGGACGGTCGCGCTGATCAATGCGGCCGGCGGCCAGGCGATCGCGATCGGCGGCGATGTGACGCGCGAGGCGGAGGTCGAAGCGATGGTGGCGCGCACGGTCTCGGCGTTCGGCCGGATCGATTGCGCCTTCAACAATGCGGGAATCTCCGGACGCGCCGTCGGCCCCGCGGGTCAACGTTCCCATGAACTCAGCCAGGAGGCGTTCGACACCATGCTGGCTGTGAACGTGAGAGGCGTGTTTCTCTGCCTCAAGCACGAGGTCAAGCAGATGCTGGCGCAAGGCGCCGGCGGCGCGATCGTCAACACGGCCTCCATTGCCGGTCTGATCGGTCTTGCCACCTCGGCCCACTATGTCGCGGCCAAGCATGGCGTGGTGGGGCTGACCAAGAGCGCGGCGATCGAATATGCCCAGGACGGCATCCGCGTGAATTGCGTCAATCCCGGCTATGTCGCTACTCCGATGACGAAAGACATCATCGATGAGCGCGGCCAGGACATTCTGGCGAAGGTGCCGATGCGGCGCTTCGGCGTTCCAAACGAGATCGCCGAAGCGGTGGCCTGGATGTGCTCGGACAAGGCCTCGTTCATGACCGGCGCGTCGCACGTGATCGACGGCGGATACCAGGCGGCCTAGGCCGCTCGGCTGTGGGGAACAGGTCAATCCACCTCACGGTCACTTGAGAGGGATCGCGGAACGTCCGTTTGCAAGCATCGTTGGCTCCGACATCCAATGGAGAAGC
>CADEDX010000702.1 GCA_902826195.1 uncultured Bradyrhizobium sp.
GATGGCTTCCACAATCCGAAAATCTTCTTAAGCACATCGGGCGCGCGGGCGAGCAGATACACCGTCAGCACCAGCGTCTGCACGAACAATCCCCACACCAGCGTGTAGGACGCCGCCGTCACGAACGACACGCCCGGCACCGTGATGATGGCGCCGCGGAAGCCGATCGCCGACAGCGCAAAGCAGCCGGCGGCGACAAGGCCGATGATGGTCGGCTTCAGCTCCGCAAACCCCTTCTCGCCGCCCGGCCGCAGCGCCGTGATCACCACGCCGATGGTGGCGATCATGATCGCGACCACTTTCAGCAGCGTCAAATGATCGCCGAGGAAGATGAAACCGAAGATCGCGGTCTGGATCGCCTCGGTCTTCAGATACGCCGTCGTCACCACGAACGAGCGATCGTTCATCGCCACCAGCATCAGGCCGGTCGCGAGGATCTGGCTCAGCGCGCCCAACAGCAGCCACGGCCAGAAAGTCGCCGTCGGCCAAGGCGCGCCGTCGCCGGTGACTGCGACGACGACCACAAAGAATACGATCGAAAACGGGAAACCGAACAGGAAGCGGATATTGGTCGCACCCCAGGTCCCGAGCGGACCCGTCAACGACCGCTGCATCGCGTTGCGCGCGACCTGGCCGAGCGCAGCGACGATCGTGAAGGGAATCCAGAGCGAGGCGACGGTGAACATTTAGGGAATACCGGCAGGAAGGTCGCGGCACCGTGCCGGGAGGGATCGGCGCGGTCAACAGAACCGGCGTCATGACAGGATTGCGCCCAAGGTTCTCAAGTCGTCCCGGCCTTGAGCTGGGACCTATACGCTGTGCTCTCTGATGCGAGCGGAAATGAAATAAGTCTCGTAACCCAATTGGCGCCGCGGAGTATGGATCCCGGCCTTCGCCGGGACGACCTTAGAAGACTACGCCCCCTCCGCCACCACCATGTAGTTCACGCCCATGTCGGACGAGATGTTCCAGCGATCGGCGAGCGGATTGTAGACCACGCCGTCCTGGTCGGTGATGGTGAGCTTGTTATCGGCGAGATGCTGCGCGAGTTCCTCGGGGGTGACGAACTTGTCCCATTGATGGGTGCCGCGCGGCAGCCAGCGCAGCACATATTCGGCGCCGACGATGGCGAGCGCAAAGCTCTTCCAGTTGCGGTTCAGCGTCGAGACCACCATCAAACCGCCGGGCTTCATCATCGCCGCACAGCGGGCGAGGAAGGCGCCGACATCGGTGACATGTTCGACCACTTCCATCGCGAGCACGATGTCGAAGCGCTCGCGCATATCCATTTCCTCAATCGTGGTACAGCGGTAGTCGATCGACAGATGACCCTTGTCGGCATGCAGCTTGGCCGCAGCGATGTTGGTCGCGGACGGATCGATGCCGATCACCTGCGCGCCAAGCCGGGTGAACGGCTCGCACAACAGGCCCGCGCCGCATCCGATATCGAGGATGCGCAGGCCCGACAGGCAGCTCAGGCTCTTGGCGTTGCGATCGAACTTGCGGCAGGCGGCGTCGCGGATATAGGCCAGCCGCAGCGGGTTGATCTTGTGCAGCGGGGCCATCTTGCCCTTGGGGTCCCACCACTCGTCCGAGAGTTTTGAGAATTTTGCGATTTCGGCCGGGTCGACCGAGCTGCCGGTGGAAAGACCAGCGGGTGAATTCTGCTGCATAGCCATGATTTATACGCCAGCCGGTCGTGCGGTGATGGCATTACGGAACGACAGCGGCGAGGCGATCATGTCGAGGGTCTTGCCGCCCTCGCCGACCCCCAGCACCGTCACGTCGCCGTAGTTGAGGAGGCGGCCGAGGATGCTCTGGTTGACGTCGACGCTCTCGACCTTGTCCACGCTCATCTCGAACGTCTGCCGCTGGATGAAACCGGTCTTGTGGACGACGCGATAATTGGTGACGTCGGTCTCGGTGGTCCAGCGGTGGAACCAGGCGGTCGCGGTCTTGAACAACGCAAAGATGGCCGCAATCGCCGCGAGCGACAGACATACCAGTGCCGGAGAACCCGGCGGTACCATGCCCGAGGCCACGAGGAAAACGGCAGCTGCAATCCACCCCAGGATCGCCGGCAGGAAGTAGATCCAGTGCGCGTTGGTCGAATACAGCACCTTCTCGCCGGGTTGAAGGATTTCGTCGATATACCGGCCCATACGCCCGTCCTGAATTAACCCGTTACGCCAGCGATTTGCGACATTTTTGGTCCGGAAACCAAGCTGGTTGCTTGCCCCGAACCGCGCCGCTATGTATACGCCGCTTTCGGCCCGGGCGCTCCAATTTCGTGCGGGCCACCTTACTTATCCTCACAGGGAATGCACGCGTCGTCATGGGCCGCCTCGTGATGAAATTCGGCGGTACGTCCGTCGCCAATATCGAACGCATCCGCAACGTCGCGCGGCACGTCAAGCGCGAGGTCGACGCAGGGCACGATGTCGCCGTCGTCGTGTCGGCTATGTCCGGTAAGACCAACGAACTCGTGGACTGGTGTCGCGACGCGTCGCCGCTGCATGATGCCCGCGAATATGACGCTGTGGTGGCGTCCGGCGAACAAGTCACGTCCGGCCTGCTCGCGATCGTGCTGCAGGGCATGGGTATCCAGGCCCGCTCCTGGCAGGGCTGGCAAATACCGATCAAGACCTCCGACGCCCACGCCTCGGCGCGGATTCTCGACATCGACGGCAGCGAGATCATGAATCGTTTCGCCGACCGCAAGGAAGTCGCCGTCATTGCCGGCTTCCAGGGCATCAACCCGCAAACCAACCGAATCACCACGCTCGGGCGCGGCGGCTCGGACACTTCGGCGGTGGCGATTGCGGCCGCTATTCGCGCCGACCGCTGCGACATCTATACCGACGTCGACGGCGTCTACACGACCGACCCGCGGGTGGTTCCCAAAGCAAAGCGGCTCGACAAGATCGCCTTCGAGGACATGTTGGAACTGGCCTCGCTGGGCGCCAAGGTTTTGCAGGTGCGATCGGTGGAACTCGGCATGGTGCACAACATGCCGGTGTTCGTCCGCTCCAGCTTCGACAAGCCCGAGGATATCGACCCGCACGGCACGCCGCCGGGCACGCTGATCTGCAGCGAGGAGGAAATCATGGAAAGCCGCGTCGTCACCGGTATCGCCTTCTCCAAGGACGAAGCCCAGATTTCGCTGCGCCAGATCCAGGACAAGCCCGGTGTTGCCGCCGCGATCTTCGGGCCGCTGGCCGACGCCAACATCAATGTCGACATGATCGTCCAGAACGTCTCCGAGGACGGCAAGACGACCGACCTGACCT
>CADEDX010000703.1 GCA_902826195.1 uncultured Bradyrhizobium sp.
CACATCGGCATGCTCGAGGGCATCGACGCCGACAACAGCGGCGTCATGCTGCCGAATGACGGACGCATCCGCGGCGGTGATGCATTATTCGACTACATCGGGTCCTACACGGCGGCGAACGGCAAGTGGAAGGGCGAAATGATCAACCGCGAGCATACGCCGGCCAAGGACAGGCCGCTGTTCGGCGGCCATGAAGTCGGCATCGGTTTTTCCGGTACCTATGACAGCGAGGGAGCAGAAGGCGAAGCCACCGCGCTCGCCGGCAAGCGCAGCATTCGCTTCAAGGCGGTGCTGCGCAAGCTGGTGGATGTGGAGGGTTAGCCGATCAGTCGATCGTAGTCGGCGTGAGAGCCGATCCAGAACCAAACGTAGGGGCCGTCGACTTCAACTGCCAAGGCACGATATCGAAGACCGACGCGGGCAGACCAATATAGGCCCCATTTGAATTGAAGCGAGGGATGGCGCGGATTGCGCGTCAGCAAAGCAAAGTTGGCATCAGCCAGCTTTTGGATCGAGGACGGCAATAGGCGGTAGGCGTCCCTAAAACCTGGGCGACGCAGAATGCTTCACAATTCTGTGGACTTGCCAGCGCGATAGGCTGCGGCGGCTTCCTCTGCAAACGCGTCGAGCTTGCCGGCGTGCGCATCACGTTCGATCGCCGCGTCGAAGCGATCGGCGTCGAACGCCTCAAACCAGGCACGAAACCTGGCCAGTTCTTGAGGTGGCAGTTGCTCCACGGCCTTTTCGATGTCTTCTGTTGTCATTACACCAATATAACATGCTGAAGGCGCAGCGATAAGCCGTGTTAAGGCGGCTCAACGCCAGACTAAACCCGCCCGTTCACCGGCAGCAATGCGCCGGTGACGGCGCTCGCGGCGTCGCTGGCGAGGAACAGGATCACGTCGGCCAGTTCCTTCGGGCGCACCCATTTTGCGAAATCGGATTTGGGCATGCTGTCGCGGTTGGCCGCGGTTTCGATGATCGAGGGCAGCACGGCGTTGACCGTGATCCTGCCCTTGAACTCGGCGGCCAGCGCCTCAGTAAGGCGGTGCACGCCGGCCTTGGAGGCGGCGTAGGCGCCCATGCCGCTGCCGGCCTGCAGCGCGCCCATCGCGCCGACATTGACGATGCGCCCGGCACCGGAGGCGACAAGATGCGGGATCGCCGCGCGGGATGCATTCAGCGCGGTCATGACGTTGAGCGCGTACATCCGTTGCCAGGTCTTGGGGTCGCCATCCGCTACCGTCTCGAAGGCAAATCCGCCGGCGATGTTGACCAGCGCATCGAGCCGGACGAAATGCGATGCGGCCGTGTCGATCGCTTTTTTGGCCTGGGCTGCATCGGTGAGATCGACCCCGCCGAGTTCGATATGGTCGGCGGTTGCCGGGATCGAAGCCGGCGCATGGTCGATGCTGGCGACGCGGGCGCCGCGCGCCCGCGCTTCCTCGACGACCACCCGGCCAAGCGCACCCAGCGCGCCCGTCACGACAACCACTTTTCCGTCCATGATCGGCCTCCGCACCAGAGCGGGCGCACACTAGCGCCGGCTGCTTTTCATTGGCAATGCGGAGAATTCAATTCCCGAATGCTGCAGCGGCGGCGCTTCAATGGATCGAGCGCGCGGTCGAGATCATCGGCGTCAAGTGGAGGAGTGCGGGACGGGGCCGATCGCGGCGAATCGCTAAAATTTGCCGGAGTTTTGTAAGCCGTTTTCAGAGCCCGCCCGCTAAAACCGACTACCACCACAAGGCAAGAGGATTTGTTATGGGTCTGCCGGATCATGGTTTACCGCTTGTTCAGCTTAAGGAGCAGCGCCGCGATCTCGTCGTCGCGTTGCAAAATCGCAGCGGTCCGGTTTCGAGCTGGGAATTGATGCAGATCGCGGCGCTCCAGCAGGCGATCTCGGCGTTCGAGGACGTCATCGCCGATCTCGACGCTGAAATGGAAATGGAAGCAGCGGCCTGAGCCGCCACGCCAGACGCGCCGGACCGTCAAGGTTGGGCCCCGCGGCCGGCATAACCGACGCTGCAACTCAGCCCTGAAGATAGCGCGCTTCGAGATGGGCGCGTTCGGCCTTGCCGAGGCCAAGTCCCTCGCGAAGATAGGTTTTGAGATCGCCATAGTCGGCGTCGATCGCCTCGAACGCGGCCGCAAGAAACGCTTCCCGCACTGAACCCAGCACCTGCCTGATCTCGTCGGGCAGGTCGGTGCTGTGGTTGGGATCCCGGCGGTAGAAGCGGTTGGTCAAAAGATAATCTTCCGAAATGGTGTCCTGGGAAACGCCGAGCGTGTGCAGGATCAGCGCGCAGGCAAAGCCGGTGCGATCCTTGCCGGCGGTGCAATGGATCACGAGCGGTGCGCTGTCTTCCAGAAGATGCTTGAACAGCGTGCGGTAGCGTTGCGTGTTGTGCTGGACATAGCCGCTGTAGGACTCGCGCATGACAGCGATGGCGTGGTCGGTCGACAGCGGCGTGCCGGTGGCGACGATCGCGCGCAGCGACGCCACCACCGTGGGCTCGACCGGCAGCGAATGCACGGTGATTTCAGGCATGCCGCACTGGGCTGCCGTCCGCTCCTCGGTGCCGCGGAAGTCCAATGCGCTGCGAACGCCGAGCTGGCGCAGCAACGCGGCATCGTCCTCGGTGAGATGACCGAGATGGTTGGAACGAAAAATCTGCCGCCAGCGTACGGTCCGGCCGTCAGCCGTCGGATAGCCGCCAAGATCGCGGAAATTGCTGGCGCCAGAGAGGTTGAGATGGCGGTCGAGGGGAGCTGACATCGGCGGTTCTGACCATCTTGAGTGGCTGATGGGAGCAGGGCATATCGTGCGTTCCCGTCTCGTCTATACTGTACCCCGTGGGGGACCAAACATGAAACGCCGCAGGAAGACGATTTTTGCGGCGCTGTGCGTCGCGATGATGGCGGCCGCACCGTCGGTCGCACTCGCTCAGTCGAGTTTCCGGAACTATCGCTGCGCCGACGGGGCGCAATTCCTAGTCGCGTTTTTTCAATACGATTCCCGCGCCCATCTGCAACTCGACGGCAAAGCGCTGACATTGCCCAAGCGCGTGGCGCTGTCGGGATCGCGCTATCAGGGCAAGGGTGTGACGCTGAGGATCAGCAGGGCCGGGGTCACCACGCTCACGCACGCCTAACGGCCGGTCACCATGTGCGAGCAGACATGAAAAAGGGCCGAAACGGCGTTGTTTCGACCCTATTTTAGTTCACCGTCCGCACCCTGCTGATCGGGCGCGTCCCTGTCCAACACCTCAGGGGCATC
>CADEDX010000704.1 GCA_902826195.1 uncultured Bradyrhizobium sp.
CGGGCAACACGTCGATGTGGCGATCAATGGTCGAGGGCGCGCAATTCGTTCGCGTCGTCAATCAAAGCGGCGAGGAAATTGTTTACGTTAAATCGCACGTGCGAGGAGCTGCGCCAGATGGCGTGCCACATCACCCTTGGGCGACGACATGGCGAGGCGTGCCGATCAAGTGAGACGCGACATCGGCCGGCCCTGACTGCATGCTCAGGGGCTGCCACGTAATTTTACGGGGATGTGCGGCGACGGGATGCGAACGCCCACTTGGCAGGCGGTCTCCGACATTGATCTGAGACAAGGTCCGGCGGCAGCGAGGGCGTAATGGTCAAGACATGGCCCCGGTCAAGTCGTTCGACTATCTCTACTGGCTCTCAATAGGCTCTGTCGTAGCCAGCGGAGCAATGCTCGCGTGGGTGTTCTGGACGGAGTTCTACGTCTTCTAGCGGAAGTGGTCTCATCGCGCTCTACGAGGCTCTGCTTCTTTCATGCCGGCCGATCAGCCCAACTCTATCGGCCGGGCAACCTGCCGACTAAGAGCGGCACTTCCTTAGCCCTCTTCCTCTGCTAGCAGGCGCAAGAGCGTTTGGTATCGCGCCTCGTTGCGCGACGGATCGCCCTCGGCAATCATTATGTTTGCGAAATCGGACAATATTCTCATGGTTGACGAAAGTTTGCATGTCGCGCTCCAACGGTGTGAGCAACCTTGGACGTTTGCGCAGCATGGGGAGCGCTTTACCCTCACGACGCAAGGCTTACCATTCGCTGCGACTAGCGACGCCGTTAGCAACCATACCTTTCACCAGACATTGTAGGTCATGGTAGGTCAGATTTCGCTCATAGTAGTATAGTAGTCGTAGTGAATGTTGAAGTTTTGCTCGCCATGGCAGCGTGCGGGGTGATGATGTAAACTCCGCTTACACGACAGCAATGAGGCCAACATGAAGCGCATGGTCTCGGATGTCACCGGGAGACCGCCGATCGATATCAAAGATTTATGGCGTCGGTGATGTGGCGTGTGAGGTGATGCGACGGGCAGGCCGCCGCAGGGCCGTCAGTCGCGCGTGCGTGCCTTCTTCGTCATGATGCATCAGCCGTGAATAACCGGCTACATCGGCAGCCATAATCGCGGCCAACCTGCGTCCGAACCGCCCTGTTCGCTCTTGCCCATGGCCCGCAATCCAATCTGTACGGTTTTGTACAATGAATCAGATGAGACGCCTATCCAGGCTGATGTCGCCTGATGGCCCATCTCGGACATGGCGCAATGTCTGACTTGAGTCCGTTGCGCGGACATTAGCGGACATCGCTATTCCATCTGGGTGCGTATGGCTGCTTATGGCGCAAAGCCATCGCTCGGTCATGTGACATGGAGTTCGGATAAAGAGGAAAAGTGACGATCCAAATCAAACCGGCGGGATGAAGAGCTTTTCCGGAAATGCCTTCTGCACGATATCGAGAAATGCCCGGGTCTTGGCGCCGACCAGGCGGCGCGAGTTCTGCAGCGCCCATATTTCCACCGGCGGTCCGGTCTGCACGCCCCACAGGGCCAGACGGCCGGCTGCGACATCGTCTTCCACCAGCAGTTTTGGCACCATCGCCGCGCCGGCGCCGGCGCGAACGGCGTCGTGCACCATCAGCAGCGATGACAGCCGCAATACCGGTTCGGGCTGCAACGCAATCTCGCCACGACTGTCGCCGAAGCGCCAGACCGTGCCGGGCGTCGTCGCCGACATCAGCACCGCCTTTACAGTGGCAACTCGCCCGTCCGGCGAGACGGCCGGGCGCAGCATGTCGGGATGCGCGACGATCCAGCGCTGGTCGGTGAGGAACATGCGGCCGACAAGGCGATCGTCCGGCGAAGGATCGATGCGGATGACAAGGTCAAACCCATCTTCCACCGGATCGACCTTGCGGTCGTCGGCGACGATCTCGAGTTGCACCTCGGGATAGGCTGCAGCAAATCGCGCGCCGATCCGTCCGAGCGCGGCGTGCGCCAGCACGATCGGCGCACTGACGCGCAGCCGTCCCTTCGGCGTCGATGCGCCGAGCGCCACAGCCTCGCCCGTTTCCCGGACTTCGGCCAGCAATCCGTCAGTGCGTGCGTGCAGCGCGCGTCCCTCGTCGGTCAGCCGCAGGCTTTGTGAGCCACGCTCGATCAGCCGTACGCCGAGGCTTTGCTCTAGCTCGGCGACGCGCCGCGACAGCGTCGCCTTGGGCCGGCCGGACACGCGGCCGGCGCGGCCAAAGCCGCCATGGGTCGCCACCAGATTGAAGTCCGACAGGGCCTGTAGATCCATTAAGTGTTCCAAAAATGAGACGATGTGTAACGAATATGCCATCTATTCAATAAAAACGGAACGGCTATCTTGCTCACAACGGTGCAGGCGCAGCGCGGGCATCAACGAGGAGTTTTTCGAATGGCCATCCTGATCACGGGCAGCACGGGCACCATCGGCGCCCAGGTTCTTTCCCACCTGCAGGGCGGGGGCGCCGACGTGCGGGCGCTCACCCGCTCGCCCGGCACCGCTCAGCTTCCCGCGGGCATAACGGCGGTGCGGGGGGATCTAGCCGACCCGGACTCGCTGCGCGCCGCGCTGAAGGGCATCAGCGCCCTGTTCCTGCTGGTCCCCAACGTCGCTGACGAACTGACGCAGGCCATGCTGTCGCTGACGGTGGCGCGCGAAGCCGGTGTCAAGGGCATCGTTTATCTGTCGGTGTTCAAGGGCGAACATTATCCGGACGTGCCGCACTTCTTCGGCAAGCACACGGTGGAGCGGATGATCGAGGCGCTGGACCTGCCGGTCAGCGTGCTGCGTCCAGCCTATTTCATCCAGAACGATTTGCGGCTGAAGGAGCCGCTGCTCAAGTTCGCCAGCTATGGCATGCCGATCGGATCAAAGGGCGTGTCCATGGTGGACATCCGCGACATCGGCGCGGCCGCCGCGATTGAACTGCTGCGTCGTGAAGGCGGCGCCAGCCCACTGCCACGCGCGACCTTTCCGCTGGTGGGGCCCGACGTTCTGACTGGCGAGGGCATCGCCGCGATCTGGAGCGAGGCGCTCGGCCGTGCCATCCGCTATGGCGGCGACGACCTGGTGGCGATGGAGCAGCGCCTGAAAGCGACAATGCCGCCCTGGCATGCGCTCGACCTGCGCCTGATGATCGCCCGCTATCAAAGCGAGGGCGCCGCCGCGACCGCCGACGACGTCGCGCAACTCACGGCGCTGCTCGGCCGCCCGCCGCGCTCTTATGCCGCCTTCGCGAAAGACGCTGCC
>CADEDX010000705.1 GCA_902826195.1 uncultured Bradyrhizobium sp.
GGAAGCCATTCCCCCGATCACATTTGATTCAACTCAGTTGCCGGATGCTCTAGATGCCGAGAACCCAGACGGCAATGACGGTGCCGAGGACAAGAACGCCGCTGACGGTCCAGCCCGTGACATAGGCCGCACCATCCGATTCCGGTCGATCGACCATCGTACCGTGCCAGGGGGTCATCGGGGCCTCCTATAGATTGCCGCTGTCAGGTAGGTCGCGGCGTCAGGCTCGAGGTTCAAAATCCGCCACGAAACATTTCGGCGGTGGCGTCTATTTTAGGGTCGCGATATAGGCCGCGATATCCGCCGACTCGGCCCGGCCGAGCGTCATGTTCGGCATTTTCGGATGCGGGTCGCGCAGGAAGAATTCGATCTTGGCGGGATCGAAGTCCGGCCGCCTGGCGATAGCGGCGAATGTCGGCGCGTCGGTGGTCGCTGCCTTCTGATCGGCCGCAACCAGGTGGCAGTCCGTGCACCAGCGCCTGGCGAGCGTCTCGCCCTGGTCGGGATCGGCCGCGAGGCAGGGCGTTGCGGCAAGGCTTGCGGCGAGGATCAGGTGGCGCCGGCCGATCCCAAGCAGATGGTTACGCATGCGATTTGGTCTCCGATATCAGGGGCGGGCGCGCTCGCCGCAACGGGTGCCCGGCTCCTGCTACCATCGGCGAGGGCGGCGCACGGGGTGTTGCTCCAGATCAAGCCTGGATCAAGCTGAGCGCCGATGCGACAGTTCCGCTGTCCTGCCGTGGCAATTCCGCAACTGGATCGCGGTGCCGACCTTCGGTAGGCTTGTTGGGTGAACGCGGGGACACTCCCGCGCGCAGCGGATGGAAACAGCGAGGACCCAACCATGAAGGTACGTCCGACCGGCGTGATACCGCCGATGACGACGCCGTTCCGCAAGGATGGCGAGATCGACTTCAAGCTCGTCGCGCCCCAGGTCGACTGGCTGATCGGTGCCGGCAGCCACGGTATGGCGGCGGGCGGTTCGACCGGCGAGGGGCATACGCTCGACCACGAGGAATATCGCGACCTGATGGCCGCCACCGTGGAAGCCGCGAGAGGGCGCGCGCCCGTGATCGCCGGCATCATCGTCGATTCCACGCGCGACGCGATCCGCCGCGGCAGACTGGTGCGCGACATGGATGTCGCCGCGCTGCAGGTGACGCCGGTGCACTATCTGTTCAAGCCGGACGACCAGGCGATGGTCGATCATTTCCGCCGCATGGCTGACGAGACGGGGATGCCGATCATCATCTACAACGTGGTGCCGTGGTCCTATCTGTCGCCCGCGCTCTTGACGCGGATCATGAACGAGGTACCGCTGGTCGTCGGCGTCAAGCAGAGCGCGGGCGATCTGAAACTGTTCGCCGATCTCATGATGATGGCGCCGGACAAATTGATCTACAGCGCCGTCGACGCACTGATGTATCCCTCCTACGCGCTCGGAGCACATGGTTCGATCGCCGCTATCCTGAGCGCCGCACCGCATGCTTCCGTCGAACTCTGGAACGCGGTCAAGGCCGGCGATCACACCCGCGCGCTGCAACTGCACCAGAAACTGCTGACGCTGTGGAACGCGATCGTCTCGGACAATCTGCCGGCCTGCACGCGCTATGCGCAGTCGCTGCAGGGATTGCCGGCGACTTTCTCGCGCGCGCCGATGCCGGAGGCTTCCTCCGCGCAGCAGGCGGCGATCCGAAAGGCGCTGGACGGATTGGGTGCCCAAAGCGGCTCGCGCGAGGCGGCGGAGTAGCTTTGGCGGACGAGCGATTACCCAAGATCAGGGCTGTGACGGATTGAGGGCCGCCTCAGCCCGTTGCTGGTTGCGCGCGCCGGATCCGCGTCCACATCCGAGCCAGGGCTGGTGTGATCGACTTGCCGGCCCTGATCGATGGCGCTTCGATGAAGCGATAGGACAGCACGGCGATACCAAGCGCGACGATCAAGGATGTCGCCGTCACGATCAAGTTGCCCCAGGTCTGCGTCGGTATGATCGGACGGCAGATGATCGCGAGCAAGGCGCACAGGTACAAGCTCGGCCAGTGCACCACATAGAGACTGTAGGAAATTCGCCCAAGGAAGCGCAGGGGCGCGATCGTAGTCCACTGCAACAACTCGCGCGATGACACCACGGCACCGATCATCAGCGCTGCGGCGATCGCCGACGGAATAACGATGCGGACTGCATAGAAATCGTCGCAGTGTGGAAGTATCGCGAGCCCGATCAGACCGGCAACGAACGCCAACACGGCGAGCCGCGATCGACCCGCCAGCAGCGCCGCGATCTCTTTGGCGAGAAAGCAACCGGAATAGAACCACAGGAGCGCGTAAAACGGGCTGATTGTCAGCAGCATCGTAATCGCGACAAACAGTGCCCAACGCCAACGCGGCGAGATGCCGGCGTGTGCAGCAACCACAAACGGCAGCATGAGCGAGCCGATTAGCTCCGGCAGCATGGTCCAGGTAGGACCGTTCACCTTGAACGAGCCGAGCAGCAGGTTATCCTGCAACGCCTCCCAGGTTGGTTGCGGCCAGAACATGCGCGCGAACCCCTGCGTGAGGCCCGACGGCATGGGATCGATGCGCAGAAGGCGTTCGCAGGCAAAGGCGAACAGCACCGATGCGACGAACGGCGGGATAATCCGGAAGAGTCGCCGCACCGCATAGTTCGCGAATGCGCCGTCGCGCTCCAGCGCACGGCCGAGCACGTAGCCGCTCAGCACGAAAAACAGGATCACCGCCGCCGCCGAATTGAACGTCTTCAGCAACGCGTCCCGTACCAAGGACGCATCGCCCGCAAAGACCGACATTGCGTGGTGTACGCACACCACCAGCGCCGCAAGGCCGCGAAGGCTTTCGAGGCGAGGATCAAACGAGCGGTCGATGTCCGCGTCATGCACCGGCATCGGTGACAAATCACGGCTTGATTTTGCTGGTGCACTTCGCTGAAGGCTTGGCCGAACCGCCGCTCCAGGCCGGCGCATCGCGTTTTGAGCATCGAACCAGGAAGTCACGAAGCGGCCCCCAGCCTACGAAATTCAGCTTCATTGGCACCTCTAATAGGGGGAACCTTAAAGGGAGCATTGATATAAAAATACAACTTTAGGGTAATAAACTTAACTCTCGCGCATATGTCACCAATTATTGATCACTCAAACATAAGTTGTGCTTTGGTATGAGACGGAGACGAGTGTTGTCCAGGCAGGATTGTTCGAGCGCGGCGCTGATGCCGTGCGTGGTTCGGTAATTCCGCTAAGCGAAAACGCCTTGAGA
>CADEDX010000706.1 GCA_902826195.1 uncultured Bradyrhizobium sp.
CAAGATCGATCGCGCCGACGAATTCATCATCGACCGCCCCAAGCCGCGCCAGCATCTGGCGTTCGGCGCCGGCATCCACCGCTGCGTTGGCGACCGACTCGCCGAACAGCAAATCCGCATCCTCTGGGAGGAAGTATTGAACCGCGACCTTCGTTTTGAGATCGTCAGCCCGCCGCAGCGGCTGTATTCCAATTTTATTCGCGGCATTCGTACGCTGCCGGTGCGGATAGTCAGGTAACGAGAATGACCAAGCACGATCCCGTTGACGTTCTCATCATTGGCGCCGGCGCGTCGGGCGCGGCGGTGGCGTGGAGCCTGGCCGATACCAAAATGCACATCCTCTGCCTCGACCAGGGCGGCTGGATGAACCCGTCGGAATATCCGAGCACCGGGCGCGACTGGGAGGCGAAATTCTATGGCGACTGGTCGACCAGCCCGAACATCCGCGGCCGGCCGGAGGATTATCCGATCAACGACGACAATTCGCCGATCAAGGTCGTCAACTTCAACGCTGTGGGCGGCTCGACGGTGATGTACACCGCGCACTGGCCGCGGCTGCATCCTAGCGACTTCAAGGTGAAAACGCTCGACGGCGTCGCCGACGACTGGCCGATCGACTACGACGCACTCACCCCGTTCTTCGAGGAGAACGACCGGATGATGGGCGTCTCGGGGCTATCAGGCGATCCGTTGTCGCCGCTGACGCACCCGCCGATGCCGCCGCAGCCGCTCGGTCTATCCGGGCCGCTGATCGGCAACGCCATGAACAAGCTCGGCTGGCACTGGTGGCCGTCGGACACGACGGTGGCGACGATGGATTACGAGGGCAGGGCGCGCTGCATCAATCTCGGCCACTGTACGCCGGCCTGCGCGCAGGGCGCCAAGGCCTCGACCGACATTACCTACTGGCCGCACGCGATCCGCGCCGGCGTCGAACTCAAGACACATTGCCGTGTGCGCGAAATCCTGACCAACGAGCACGGCATGGCGTCGGGCGTTGTCTACTACGATAAGGACGGCGTCGAGCAGTTCCAGCCGGCTGAGGTCGTGATCATCGCCTGCAACGGCGTCGGCACGCCGCGGCTGCTGCTGAACTCGGTTTCCGGCCGCTTCCCGAATGGCCTTGCCAATTCGTCCGGCCTGGTCGGCAAGAACCTGATGTTCCATCCCTATGCGCAGATCTACGGTTTCGTGAAGGAGCCGACAGACGCCAACCGTGCGCCGCCGACCTGTCTCTGGAGCAAGGAATTCTACGACACGGATCTTTCGCGCGGTTTTGTCCGCGGTTACGGCATTCAGTTCGGCCGCGGTGCCGGGCTAGTGTTTGAAGCTGTCGCCAGCGAACAGAAGGGCATCTTGCCGTGGGGCGCGGATCATCACCGCGTGTTTCGCAAGCTTAACGGCCATCGCCTCGCGGTCTCCGCGATCTGCGAGGACCTGCCCGAGGAACACAACCGCGTCACGCTCGATCCCGTGCTGAAGGACAGCCACGGCATCCCGGCGCCGAAGATCGATTACACGATCAGCGCAAACAGCAGGAAAATGATGGACCACGGACTGGCGCGCGGCCGGGAAATTCTCGAAGCCGCCGGCGCGACCGACATCTGCATTAACGACCCGATCCCGTGGGGCGGCTGGCATCTGCTCGGCACGGCGCGGATGGGGATCGATCCCGCGCGCTCCGTGGTCAACGAATGGGGCCGTTCGCACGACGTAAAAAACCTGTTCATCGTCGACGGCAGCGTGTTCGTGACGTCGGGCGGCGTGAACCCGACCTCGACCATCCAGGCGATCGCGCTCTACGTCGCGGACCAGATGAAGCAACGTCTCGCCAACCTGTTCGATTGAGATCGCCATGTCCGTAAGCATTGAACTGACCCCGTCCCAACGCGACGATCTCCGCACCGTCGCCGCGATGATCATTCCCGCCAGCGACGAGTATAAGGTGCCCGGCGCGGACGATCCCGCCATCCAGGCCGACATGCTGGCGACGCTCGGCCGCGATACGGCGCTGGTGAAGCAAGCGCTTGATCATCTTGCGCGGCTGGCGGGCCGGCCGCTGGCCGAACTGGATTCCGCAAAACGCGATGCGGTCGCGACAGAGTTCCGCACCACCGGCGGGGCCGCGGCGGCGACGCTCGTCCGCGTCGTCCTGCAATGCTACTACCGCGACGACCGCGTGCTGCGCTCGCTCGGCCTCGAACTGCGCGCGCCGTTCCCAAAGGGCTATACGCTGAAGGAGGGCAGTTGGTCGTTGCTCGATCCGGTCAGGGCACGCGCGGGTACACTCAGGCGGGCGCAATAGCAGGCAGTGCAGCCTTGCGCACGGCCCAAGGCTCTTGCGAGGATGCACCACGGCCACCGTTTGGTGAGGCCGGAAGCTCGTCATGCTGGATTTTACCTCAGATATTCCGGCGGCGACCTGTCGCCGGCTCCCGAACGATGGATGTGCTGCGGATGGGAAGGTTGCGCGATCGATATCCATCCAGTGGAGCGCAAGGCAGTGATGCTCGCTGCTTACCCTCTCCCCTTGTGGTTCAGGTGGCGCCGAACGAAGTTCGGCGACGGGTGAGGGGTTCTCTCCACGAGTATTGATGCTGATAGAATCCCTCATCCGGCGCTTCGCGCCACCTTCTCCCACAAGGGGAGAAGGGAAGAAGCGGCATGCTACTGCTGCAACGCCGCCAGCAATTCGTCCGGCGCTTCGGCCATGATCATGTGGCCGGCGCCATGCACTATCACGGTGCGCGAATTCGGCGTCGCCGCCGCCAGCGTCTTGCCGGCCTTCGCGGGCGTCATCATGTCGCGCTCCCCGAGAATGAAAGTCGCCGGCACCTTGACTTGGGCGGCGGCCGTCAGCGCGTTCTGATATGAATTGCAGGCGTTAAGGTCGTTAAACAGCACGCCCGGCCGCGTTTGTTGCAGCACGCGTTGCGCGCCTTGATGCATCCATAGTCCCGGCGCGAGGCTGCCGCCGAGTTCGGCCTTGAAACCCAGACCCCAGATCGAGACCATGTCGATGGCGTCGGGACTGTTGGCCTCCGCCGCCTTGAGTAGGTCGGGCCCGACCGTCATCGTGGCGGCAGTGCCGATCAGGCTGAGGCCGGAAACCTTGTCGGGATGCCGTGCGGAGGTCTCCAGCGCGATCAGCGATCCCATCGAGTGACCTATGAGTTTGGCCTTTGGTGCGCCAGCGGCATAGAGCAGTGCGGCAGTCCAGTCGGCCATGTCGGCTATGGTCGGCAGCGGTTTGCTTGACGAGCGGCCG
>CADEDX010000707.1 GCA_902826195.1 uncultured Bradyrhizobium sp.
TATAGCTTCACCGAACTTGCGGGCGCAAGTCTTGCGGAAGATGAACGAAGAGGAAGATCAAGTAGCCGAACGCCTCTTACGCCTTACCGCTTGGACACAAAGGCGACCATCAGACATCCTGCCGACCCGGTGTCGGAGCGTGGCTTCGCGATCTCAATCGTCATCGTGCGGCTGATGCGGCGTACCCCCGTTCGGTGCAAATCGGGGGCTTTGTCGAGATTCATGATGCGCTAGTGCGTTCGGCTTGAACCAGCTAAATGCTCTCCGCGAACAATCGTGATGAATCTCGGGGGCCGAAGCCGGCGAATTGAAGGCCGGCCGGTCTGGATCAGGGCAAAGGTCGTGGTCGTGTCAAACGCATACATTGGTGCGCCGCGCTTCAGCCGATGCCAGAAGGCGCTGGACCTCTTGGCTGAGACGCTGCCGGAAGGTTGCGGCATTGAGCGCCTCGGAGCGACGTTTGTTTTGTCTCGGCCGTGGGCGGTCGCCCAGCTTGGTCTAGTTGAATTCAAGGGCGGCTGGTGGACCTTTGAATGTGAAGGCGAAGGCGACATCTCCGCAATCGAGTTGCGACTTCGATCGCCAGAAGACGGGCTGCTCGCCTATTCGATTCGCCGCGCTTCCGGCGGCGCAACGCTTCTTCACTCAGGCAGAGTGTTCGAGGTTTCACTTCTGATTTCAGCATGGCCGGGCGCAGTCAACCTATCCAAACTGCGCCTCCGTCGCATTACTGCTCGCGAACAAATGACGATCGCGTCGCAACTTCTGGTGCGAGCGATCAGGTCTCCCGACGCCATCGACCGCGCTGTAGGCATCGCTTCGCGCGTCGTCGGCGGGCGAGCGCTGCGGTTGCATGGGGTGCGCGAGACGCCGCTTCGCGCGCGGGTGCCGGAATCCGCGGATGCTGCTGAAGGCTTCCGCTTGGTGCGTGGATTGGGGATCGCCGCCATCGTTCGCTTTGATGAAAAGTTGCATGAGAGCGCGCTTGAAATCGCGGCCGCCGCATTCAAGCAATCGCCGGGGTTACGCATCATCTACGCTGATCTCGACGAGGGCGGTTATGTGCAGCCGCGCCCTGCTTGGGACCCAGATCTCGCGGCAGCATGCGATTACGTGCATTCTCCAGTCTTCTTCAGAGATATGTCCGAAGCCGTTGATCCGTGGACGGAGCTGTCCCGAGAGAACCCGGCCTGTATCGGGCGGATTTCCCTGCCTTTGGCCCGGCGGGAGCGCCCTGCGGGATTGAACCTCGCGGCGCCTGCTGTGCCGTCGCTGCCGGATCCACCTCTGGTTTCCGTGATCGTTCCCACGAAGAATCGTCTCGATCTTCTCGAGATCTGCCTGGACGGGTTGGCCAATCGTACGAGCTATGACCGTCTGGAGGTTATCATCGTCGACAATGGTGCTGACAAGGCGCAGCTGGACCAGCTGGTTGAGGCGGCGCGGCGTCGGCTTTCGATCGGCGTAATCGAGCGTCATGAGCCATTCAATTTCCCGCGGCTCATAAACGCTGGCGTGCGGCGTTCCAGCGGAGATGTCGTCCTGCTTCTGAATGACGATATCGATCCGCTCGAGCCAGACTGGCTCAATCGCATCGTTTCGTCGGCCATGCTGCCTGACGTGGGGTGCGTGGGAGCGCGCCTTCTCTACCCGGACGGCGCCGTGCAACATGCGGGCATGATGCTGGGACTGGCCGGCTATGTCGGGCATCTGTGGAAGGGCTTGTCTCAAGCGGAGGCCGCAATCATCCCGCAGGTGGTCATGCCCAGCGGTCGCATGGCGGTGACGGGCGCTTGTCTGGCTGTGCGCCGAGAACTCTTTGACCGGGTGGGCGGGCTGGACGAGGTGGCCTTTCCGGTTGCGTACAACGATGTCGACTTCTGCCTTCGCCTGCGCTCCGAGGGTTATCGTACGATTTATCGCGGCGACGCGGTGCTCATCCATCGCGAGAGCCAGTCTCGCGGCGATGATGATGCGACGATGCATCGGCGGATTCGGTTTGCGCGTGAAGCCGGTGCATTTGCACAACGATGGGGGAGTCTTCTGCACCAAGACCCATTTGGATCACCCGCGTTCGATACGACAGTGGAATCGGGCGCCATACATCCGTCCTTGCGCGATGCATAAACTGAGGCGGGAGGGCGCTGCGCGCTAAGCCAGCCGCGCATAGGCCGCGCGAAGATGCTGCAGGTAGATGTCCATTGAAAATTTCTGGGCCTGGCGAAAACCTGCTTGGCGCAGGTTCATGCGCAGGCTCTCGTCGTCCAGCATCCGCGCGATGCCGGCGGTCAGGCTTTCCGAGCTGAAGGGCTCGATTACAAGCGCTGCGTCTCCAGCAACTTCCGCCAGGCCGCCGGCATGGGACGTCAGCACCGGGCAGCCCATTCGCATGGCCTCGACGACCGGCAGGCCGAAGCCCTCATACAGTGAAGGAAACGCTAGCATCCGAGCGCCCGCAAGAAGCCTCCGCAAGTCGTCGTGCGGAACGTGCCCCATGATGTGAATACGCCTGCGCGCCTGAGCGCCCAGTCGCGTGTCGAGGTCTCCGATCTCGCTGTGCGATTTCCATGCCTTTGGACCTGCGATGACCAGCGGCATGGAGTCGTGGGCATTCAGAACGGCGTCAATCAGGCGACGGACATTCTTCTTCGGCTCAATTGCGCCCACGTAGAGACAGAAGCCATCTGGCTCAAGCCCGAACCGAGCGAGGCTGCGCGGCAAGCCAACACGCTCGTCCTCGGTGAGCGGCTCGATCGTGCTCGGTTGCCAGGTCACAGCCACGCGGTCGGGATCGACGCCAAGCAGATTGACGATGTCGTGCTTGGAGGCCTCGGAGACAGTCACAATCAGATCAGCGTTGCGCACGTTTGTGCGGACACGATCGACAAATTCACGCTTGTTATCGGTTGTCGTGTAGGGCAGGCGGATCGGGATGAGGTCGTGGATTGTCACGACGGTCTTCACGCCTTCAACCAGTATTGGAAGTGGGGCGGTCAGGTGAAGTACGTCGATCTTTTGGCTTGTCCGAACACTGGTGAACTTGCGTAACAGCATGTGTCTATAGTGCGCGCTGACAAACACGTTGGGCGCAAGCAGCGTTGCATGCGGCGGCAGGTCGTCTGGGCGGGCGATAACGGCGTCCCCAGCCAGGCGACGCGCGGTGACACTGCTTCGCAGGATCGCCCCCGCCATGTTGCTTGCCGTGTTCACATAGCGACGTGGACCGGAAAGAGTGGGTGGGTCATCAAGAGCGCCGGCGGCGTCAGCC
>CADEDX010000708.1 GCA_902826195.1 uncultured Bradyrhizobium sp.
GAAGCAGGGGTGAGGCAAGCGCTCTTGTAGGACGGGTTGAGCCCCTCGCGAAACCGCATCAATCACATGCTAGGAGAAATGATGGGTTTCGCGAAGGGCTCAACCCATCCTACTAACCGACTACACACGCTCCGCCGGCGCCAGCTTGCAGACATCGGTGGCGGCCTCGATCTGCAGCGTGGCGTGGTGGATGTTGAAGCGGTGCGCGAGTTCCTCGCATACCCCGTGCAAAAAAGTGTCGTCGCTGCCGCCGGGCCGCACCAGATGCGCGGTCAGCGCGGTCTCGTTGGTGCTCATTGCCCAGATGTGCAGGTCATGTACTTCGATCACGCCGTCGAGCCCGCCGAGATAATCCTTCACCTTGGCCAGCTCGATACCGCGCGGCACACCGTCGAGCGCGAGATTGACGCTGTCGCGCGCCAGTCCCCACCCGCTCCAGAACACGACGGCGGCGATCGCGAGGCTGATGGCGGGATCGAGCCACAGCCATCCCGTCACCATGATGATCAGCGCCGCCACCACGACGCCGAGCGAGACGCCGGTGTCCGCTGCCATGTGCAGATAGGCGCCGCGAACGTTGAGGTCGCCGTGACGGCCGCGCATGAACAATAGCGCCGTGCCGCCATTGACGGCGACGCCAAGCGCCGCGACCACCACGACCGTCCAGCCTGCGACCAGCGCGGGACTGTAGAGCCGGTTGACCGCCTCGACCGCAATGCCGCCGACCGCGACCAGCAGCAGTCCGGCGTTGAAAAGCGCCGCAAGGATCGAAGCCCGGCGATAGCCGTAAGTATGCCGCTGCGTCGGCTGCTTCTGCGCCAGCCACGCCGCGCCCCATGCCAGCAGCAGCGCGAACACATCGGAGAGATTGTGAACGGCATCGGAAATCAGCGCCAGCGAGTTGGCGGCGTAGCCGAAGATCAGTTCGGCGATGACAAAGGCGGTATTGAGCGCGGCGCCGATCGCAAACGCCCAGCCGAAACTGGCCGGCGCGTGGCTGTGGCCGGCGTGACCATGGGAATGATCATGCGCGTGGGAGTGGCTATGATGAGCGTGATCGTGCGCCATGGTCACGGTATATAGCGCGGCAAAAGTTGAATACTATCACAGCGATGAGATCACGACGGCACGGCCATCTCCGCCGTCGTCCCGACCTTGAGCCGGGACCTATAGCCTATAGCCACCGGCGGAAGTTTTGCGAAGAACGTCTGCGGCCGTGCCTTATCGATGGATCAGGCGGTATGGGTCCCGGCTCAAGGCCGGGATGACGAGTGAAGGTTACTCGACGCCCCGCAAGAACTTGTTCGACTTCGGCAGGCCGCCCGCGAGGCGTCCGGCGTCGGCGCGGTTGCCGCGCCAGTCGGTCAGCTCCTTGGCGCTCATGCTCTGCTCGCGGCCGGCGGAATCCTTCCAGGTCAGGCCGGCCTTGAGTTCGAACACCGCGACGTCGGCCAGCTTTGCGCTGGAATATTTCTGCAAGCGCACGCCGCGACCGCGCGCCATCTCCGGCACCTGCTCCAGCGGGAACAGCACCATCTTGTGATTGGTGCCGATCACAGCGACGGTGTCGCCGGAGACGGTCGCAATTGCGCAGGCCTCGTTCGGCATGGTGACGTTGAGCACCTGCTTGCCCTTGCGGGTGTTGCCGACGCAATCCTGTTCCTTGACGACAAACCCCTGCCCCTCGCTGCTCGCGATCAGGAATTTGCGCTCGCCCTTGTGGACGAACAGGGAGACAATCGCGGCGTCCTGCTCCATGTCGATGAACATGCGGATCGGCTCGCCGTGGCCGCGGCCGCCCGGCAGCTTTGCGACATCCAGCGAGTAGAATTTGCCGTTGGTCGCGAACAGCAGCAGCTTTGACGTGGTCTCGGCGAAGAAGGCGTGGTCGAGCTTATCGTCGGTCTTGAAGGCGAGCCCCGAGATGTCCTCGACATGGCCCTTCAGCGTCCGCACCCAGCCCTTTTCGGAGATCACCACGGTGCACGGCTCGCGCTCGACAAAGGCTTCCTCGATGGCGGCGAGATCGTGCTCGGGCGCGTCGGCGAACATGGTGCGGCGCTTGCCGAGCGGCGTCTTCGGCCCGAACAGGTCGCGTACTTTCCGGACCTGCTCGCCGACCTTGGACCATTGCTCGGTTTCCGAACCGAGCAGCGCAATGAGGCCCTTCAACTCGCCGCGAAGGTTCTTGTCCTCGGTGCGGATCTCGAATTCCTCGAGCTTGCGCAAGGAGCGCAGGCGCATGTTGAGGATCGCGTCGGCCTGGACTTCCGTCAGCTTGAACGCCTTGATCAGCGCCGGCTTCGGCTCGTCCTCGGTGCGGATGATCTTGATCACCTTGTCGATGTTCAGATACGCGATCAGGTAGCCGCCGAGAATTTCCAGCCGGTTCTCGATCTGGTTCTTGCGGAAGTTGGAGCGGCGCACCAGCACGTCGCGCAGATGGTCGAGCCATTCGCGCAGACATTCTGCGAGCCCCACCACCTTGGGGATCTTGCCCTTGATCAGCACGTTGAGGTTCAGCGAAATCTTGCTCTCGAGCTCGGTGAGGCGGAACAGCGATTCCATCATCAGCGCCGGATCGACCGCGCGGGATTTCGGCTCGATGACGAGGCGGATGTCTTCCGCCGACTCATCGCGGACGTCGCCGACCAGCGGCAGCTTCTTCTCGTTCAGGAGTTCGGCGATCTTCTCGACCAGCCGGGACTTCTGCACCAGCCACGGGATCTCGGTGATGACGACGACCCAAGTGCCCCGCGCGCCCTCTTCCTGGGTCCACTTGGCGCGGGTACGGAACGAGCCGCGCCCGGTCATGTAGGCTTCGGCGATGCTTTCCTTGGAATCGACGATGATGCCGCCGGTCGGGAAATCCGGACCCTTGACCCATTTCAAGAGCGCCTTCGACTTGGCTTCCGGCTTCTCGATCAGGTGCAGCGCGGCGTCGCAGAGCTCGGCCGCATTGTGCGGCGGGATCGAGGTCGCCATGCCGACCGCGATGCCCTGCGCGCCGTTGGCGAGCAGGTTCGGAAAGCCGCCGGGTAGAACCACCGGCTCCTTGCTCTGGCCGTCGTAGTTCGGGCGGAATTCGACGCCGTCCTCGTCGATGCCTTCCAGCAGGAGCCGGGCGACATCGGTCATGCGCGCTTCGGTATAGCGGTAGGCGGCCGGGTTATCGCCGTCGATATTGCCGAAGTTGCCCTGGCCGTCGACCAGCGGGTAGCGCGAGGAGAAGTCCTGCGCCAGGCGCACCAT
>CADEDX010000709.1 GCA_902826195.1 uncultured Bradyrhizobium sp.
CGCTTGGCCTTTCCACCACCGCGACTGAAGCTCAGCAGGCGGCAACGCTGGATGCACTACACCCCGCCTGGCGCAAGACGGACGCCTCACGTTATTCCGAACTCGCCGGCGATGTCGCGAAGGCCAGGCGACCTGCAGCAATGCTGCAGGCAATGAAACGCATGCATCGATGGAAGCAGGAGTTAGGACGTGAACGTAACCGACGTTAAGGAGCTTGCGGGTCGCATCCACGGCGAGGTTGCCAAGGTTGTGGTGGGACAGGACGCTGCAGTCTCCGCCCTGCTCTGCGCTCTGTTCGCGCGGGGCCACGTGCTGCTCGAAGGCGTACCCGGCGTCGCAAAGACATTGCTGGCGCGTGCATTCGCCAAGGCTGTTGGCCTCGGCGCGGGGCGCATCCAGTTCACGCCGGACCTGCTCCCGGGCGACATCATCGGCGCCAACCTGTTCGACTTCAGGACCAACACGTTCAACCTCGTGAAAGGACCGCTGTTCAACGACCTCGTGCTGGCCGATGAGATCAACCGGACGCCGCCGAAGACACAGGCAGCCCTGCTCGAAGCCATGCAGGAACGCGCCATCACCATCGACGGCGTGCGCCACGCGCTCAACCCGTGGTTCATGGTCGTCGCCACGCAAAACCCGATCGAGCATCAGGGCACCTACGCGCTGCCCGAAGCCCAGCTCGACCGTTTCCTCTTCAAGCACGTCCTCGACTATCCAAGTGAGGCCGAAGAACTACGGATTGTCGCCAGCCACGGCGCGCGCTCAGGCTCGGTGTCGGTGGAAGACGGGGGCGTGCAGAGCGTCGCCGACGGCGCGACGCTGGATGCAGCGGCAGCATGCGTCGCCGGGATCCGCATGACAGATGACGTGATCAGCTATGTCGTCCGTCTGGTCCGGGAAACGCGCACCAGCCCCGACATCGCAACCGGCGCGAGCCCTCGCGCCAGCGCGATGCTCGCCGCCGCCGCGCGGGCGCGCGCCTGCCTCGATGGGCGCGACTTCGTCATTCCGGACGACGTCAAGGCGCTGGCGCTTCCAGCCCTGCGCCATCGTTGCGTGCTGTCGCCCGCCGCGGAGATCGACGGCCGCACCATCGAACAGGCCATCGCCGCCGTTCTCGATCGCACCGAGGCGCCGCGGTGATTTTCCCGACGGCCCGCGCCATCTATGCCGCCGTTGCGGGAGCGCCTGTGGCGCTCCTCGTGGCGACGCTTGCGCCGCAGGCCTGGCCACTTGGGCTCGCGTGGATCGTCGTCCTCGCAGCCCTGCTGCTGGCAGACGCCACTTTTGGGGCCGACCGTAGCGGGCTCGAGTGGCAGCTGACCGCACCGCCAACGGTCGAAGTGGGAGAAACAGCCGAGGTAGAAATCAGCCTCGTTTTTCGCCGTGGCGCAGCGCCGTCCTCGGCGACCGCCCGGCTCGAAACAAACGCATTCCTGCGGTCGCGCTTCTGGATGTGGCGGTCGCGCCGGGCGGGTAACCAGCTCCTGCTGGTCGTGCAGCTCGATGCGCTCCGTCGGGGCGTAGGCGAAATCCAGCGCATCTGGGTAGAGTGGCGCGGTCCGCTCGGGCTCGTCACCAAGCGGCGCATCCTCGACACGCAGCGCCCGATCACGGTCACCCCGAACCTGAAATCGCTGAAGAGCGAGGCGATCAAGATCTTCGCGCGCGACTCCATCTCCGGGTCGCGCGACTTCCGGCTGAAGGGTCAAGGCTCCGAGTTCGAGGCCCTGCGCGAATTCCTGCCCGGCATGGATCGCCGGATGATCGACTGGAAACAATCGGCGCGACACACCAAGCTTCTCGCCCGCGAGTTTCGCGCCGAACAGGACCAGACGATCATCCTGGCCATCGATACCGGCCGCCTGATGTGCGAGCCGGTCGCCGGCATGCCGAAGATCGACCATGCGATTGCTGCAGCCATGCTGCTCTCCTATGTCGGCCTGAAGATGGGCGATCGTGTCGGGATGTTTGCTTTCGACTCTCGCCCACGGCTGTCGTCCGCGCCCTCCTCCGGCGTCGGTGCGTATCCGGCGCTGCAGCGGCTGGCCTCGCAGCTCGACTACTCAACCGAGGAGACGAACTTCACCCTCGGGCTTTCGAAGCTGTCGGCCGATGTGCGGCGCCGCTCGCTCGTCGTCGTCTTTACCGACTTTGCCGACCCGACGAGCGCCGAGCTCATGATCGAGAATATCGGGCGCCTCGCCAGCAAGCACCTCGTGCTGTTCGTCGCCATCCGTGACCAGGAGCTTGACGACCTCACCCTTACCGAGCCCGCAGACATGCAGGACGCCACGCGCTCGGTCATCGCCCATGCACTGCTGCAGGAGCGTGAACTCGTTCTCACCCGCCTGCAGCGGCTTGGTGTCGACCTGATCGATGCGCCCGCGGCATTGCTGGGACCCGACCTCCTAAACCAGTATCTCGAAATCAAGCACGCGAGCCGGCTGTGACAAACGAAGGCGAACTTGTCCTGCGGAGTGGCCGCTTCCGCGCCGAACGGCAGTCGGACTGGCGGAAGCTGGAAACACTGCTCGACCGCGTTGAGACGCGTGGACCCGCCGACCTCAGCGACGCCGAACTTCTCGCCCTGCCCGGCCTCTACCGCTCCGCTCTTGCCTCCCTCTCCGTCGCCCGCGCCATCTCGCTTGATCGCGCCCTCATCGGCTACCTTGAGGATCTTGCGGGCCGCGCCTACTTCTTCGTCTACGGATCGCGCTCCAGCCGCCTGCAGCAGATCTCGCGCTTCTTCCGCGAAGGCTGGCCCGGCTCTGTCCAGCGGATGATCCCGGACATCGCCATTTCACTTGCGGTCATGCTGCTGGCCGCCGTCGCGGCGTACCTGCTCGTGAGCCAGGACGCGGACTGGTTCTACTCAATGGTCCCCGCCGAGCTGGCCGGCGGACGCAACCCGACCGCCTCCGCCGAGTACCTGCGATCGACGCTTTTCGACGGCGAGTTCAGCAACGAGCTGTCCGTCTTCGCCACTTATCTCTTCACGCACAATGCGGGCGTGTCCCTGCTGGCCTTCGCGGTGGGCTTTGCGTTCGGCCTGCCTAGCCTGCTGCTCATGGCCTACAATGGCTGCACGATCGGCGCGTTCGTCGCGGTTTTTGCCGCGCAGGGTCTCGGTGTCGAACTCGCGGGATGGCTGCTGATCCACGGCGTCACGGAGCTCCTGGCTATCTCGATCGCTGGCGGGGCGGGTCTGCACATCGGGCGCGCCATGATCTTCCCGGGCGAACGGAC
>CADEDX010000710.1 GCA_902826195.1 uncultured Bradyrhizobium sp.
CGGCGAGAAAGAACGGATCGAAATACTGCAGCAGCAGCGCCGTCAGCGGCACCATCGCGCCCCAGAACAAGGTCGTCAGCAGCAACGCGCCACCGGCCAGCAGGGTGCGCTGGCGGGTCGGTGCGATTGCGGTCGTCGGCTGGCTCATGCGCGCCGCCGTCCTGTTTCCATCGCCGGTCCCATACCCGTCATCCCCGCGAAAGCGGGGATCTTTTTCCAACGAGCCTGCGCTCTTGAGGGAGGACCCCTCCTTCGACCATCGCCGCTCGCCCGCCCGAGATCCCCGCTTTCGCGGGGTGGACTTCGGAATGATGCGTCACTATTCGCGCACGTGGACGGTGGGAAGGAGAAGCCGCCAGCCACACAACCAAAAGCCGCAGCGCGATGCCGCATCAATCCGCCATCCCTATCCGCCGATCCGGAATCGAAATCACCAGGCCACATCCGCCCATTTTTTTTTGCCGGCCGGCCCCGCTATTGCAGTGCGGCTGACTTATTTTCGACGCACAGAGAACATCCATTTGAGTTCGACTGGCGTAGTCGACTAAAGATCTAGTCCGTGACGGGGAAGAAGACGCGTGGGTGAACTTCTGGGATCGATTGCCCTCACTTTGATCGTGATCGCGGTGATTGCCGGCACATGGGCCTGGATTTCCGCGCTGTTGCGGAAAGGCATGATGGCGCTGGTGGGGTTCGACCGGGTCTACGTGCAGCAGTACGAGACCCTGCTGCTGTACCGCAACGGCCGTTTCGACAGGGCCCTGCCCCCGGGACGGCATCGAATCCGCTCCGGCAGCCGGCAGATCGCGCGGATCGACCGCCGTCCCGAAATTTTTCGGCTCGGCCAGGGCACCGTTTCGACCGACCGCTTTGCCCTCAACCTCACCTACGTCGTGCGCACCCAGATCGTCGATCCCCGCACCACCTTCGAAAGCACGCAGAATTATCGCGACGAAATCTGCATGCGCCTGCAATCGGTGGTGAAGGCGATATGCAGCCGCAAGACGCGGCTGGAAATCCAGACCGACCACCAGGCCTTTGGCAACAGCGTGCAGAAGGCGGCGAGCCAAGTGTTCCGCTCGATCGGCTGCGAATGCCTGACCTTTGAGCTGATGCAGGTGGATATCGCAGGACCCGCCATCGAGTTGGACGCCAAGCGCGCCGCCGCCGCGCCGCAGGGACCTGCGAGCGTCGGTGGGAAAGGCGTGATCGCGGCACTGTGATCGCAGCCCGCCGGACGGCGGATCGATCGGCGACGCTGCCGCCCGGAAGGCCCGCCCACCAGACTGTCGCCCGACAAGTCGCTCATGCTGCGCGGCGGCCGATCTTCGAACGGATCATTCTGCGCGGTAGCCGCGTCCGCGGCCCAAGCGCCTGCGCGGCTCGTCTGCGCACGCCGAATGGCTTTCGCCATTGCGAAAATCGCCGCGATGCACAACTGTTCCCTACCCTTCATCGATCCGGACCCTTCAGACATGAGCCAGACCAAACTGTTCGAGCCCTTCAAGCTCGGCCCGATCACACTTCCCAACCGCGTCGTGATGGCGCCGCTGACCCGCAACCGCGCGGTGCCGGCAAGCTTCGTGCCGAGCCCGCTGGCGGTCGACTATTACGGCCAGCGCGCCTCCGCCGGGCTGTTGATCACCGAAGCCAGCCAGGTCTCGCACCAGGGCCAAGGCTATCAGGATACGCCCGGCATCTATTCGAAGGAGCAGGTCGAAGGCTGGCGCAAGGTCACCGATCGCGTGCACGAAAAAGGCGGCCGCATCTACATCCAGCTCTGGCATGTCGGCCGCATCTCGCACGACTCGCTGCAGCCTGGCGGCGGCAAGCCGGTGGCGCCATCGGCGATCCGCGCCAAGGGCAAGACCTTCGTCAACGGCACGTTCACCGATATCTCCGAACCGCGCGCGCTGGATCTGTCCGAAATTCCCGGGATCATCGAAGATTTCAAGCGCGGCACCGAGAACGCGCTCGCCGCCGGGTTCGACGGCGTCGAGATCCACGGCGCCAACGGCTATCTGCTCGACCAGTTCGCCAAGGATGGCACCAACACGCGCGCGGATGCTTACGGCGGGTCGATCGAGAACCGCGCCAAACTGATGCTGGAAGTGTCGAAGGCGGCGGCCGCGGTCGCCGGCCCCGAGCGTACCGGCATCCGCATCTCTCCGGTGACCCCGGCGAACGATGTTTCCGACTCGAACCCGCAGCCGCTGTTCGACTACATCGTGGATCAGCTCGATGCGCTGAAGCTGACCTATATCCACGTCATCGAAGGCGCCACCGGCGGCCCGCGCGACAACGCGCCGTTCGACTACGCGTCGCTGCGCAAGCGCTTCAAGCAGGCCTACATGGCCAACAACGGCTACGATGCCGCGCTCGCCAACAAGGTGCTGGATGCCGGCGCTGCCGATCTGATCGCGTTCGGAAAGCCGTTCATCTCCAATCCGGATCTGGTCGAACGCCTGAAGAAGGGCGCTCCGCTGAACGAGTGGGACAAGAACACGTTCTACGGCGGCGGCGCGAAGGGATATACTGATTATCCGACACTGGGCGCCGCGCAGGCAGCGGAGTAGCGGCTCTTGCCGTCATTCCGGGGTGGTCCGAAGGACCAGACCCGGAATCCAACTCGCCGCATAACATGTTGCACCTTGGATTCCGGGTTCTCGCTTTGCGAGCCCCGGAATGACAGAACAGAGAAAAGGCCGGGATCGCTCCCGGCCTTTGGTTTGCATCACTCTCGGTTCGCGAACCTTACTTCGCCTCGGCCCGCTTCGGCGGGGTCGCCGGCCACGACTTCACCAGCGTGTCGTAGTCGACCGTTTCGCCCTTCGGCTTTTCGTTCGCCAGCTTGCGCTGCGGCGCGACGTTGCCGTCCTTTTCGGATTTCTTGAACCAGAACTCCGCGGTCTCCTTCTTGTTCAGCTTCGGCCCGCACTCCTTCTGCACGCCGGATTTCTCCAGGCGTTCGAGCACGGAATCCTGGGCTGCGGCGAGCGCATCCATCGCGGCTTGCGGCGTCTTCGCACCGGACGACGCATCGCCGATATTCTGCCACCACAATTGCGCGAGCTTCGGATAGTCGGGCACGTTGTTGCCGGTCGGGGTCCACTGCACGCGCGCGGGCGAACGGTAGAACTCGATCAGGCCGCCGAGCTTTGGCGCACGCTCGGTGAACGACTTGTCCCAGATGTCGGATTCACGCACGAAGGTGAGGCCGACATGGCTCTTCTTCAAGCT
>CADEDX010000711.1 GCA_902826195.1 uncultured Bradyrhizobium sp.
TGCTGCGGACCTTGAATGCACCCGCGAAGCCGGCCTGGCTGTTGACGGCGGATGCTGCGGCCGCACGTCGATTACTTTCGGAAGAGGCGACCGCGGCGCCAGAGGAGATTGCGTCACCCTTCAGCATTGCCACCGTGACGCGAGACGGCGTTGACTACCGGCCGGCTGGCCCGTGTCGGTGACGGCGTGCGCCCTTCCCCTGAGCGTGGTTGGTGTGTCGGGCCGATATTTGACGCTCAGGCCGGACTCAGCAATACTTCGCGCGTGCTTGATCCTGTCGAGCTTCAGACGATGGACGGGCCTGTGCAGCCCCCTGAAATGATTGTCTACAGCACAGGAGTCAATACCGCCATCGGTGCCGACGGACACAAGTACTTCGTCAAGGGCGGCCCCGACGTCGAGACGGCATTCGCCGAATTGGCCGGCTGCTTGCTTGCCAGAATGGTCGGGCTAGTCGTGCCAGATGTGGCAGTCGGGCGGTTCCAGGGAGAAAGCTATGCGGCGAGCCGCGAAGTCGCTACCATCAGCCGCAACATCAAGCCATGGCTTTCGAAGCCTGAGAAGGTGGTCAACCAGCCGCACTTGTACTCGGCCATTGTGGTTGATATCTGGCTTGCCAACCAGGATCGCAACATTGGGAATGTGATCGGCCGCTCAATGGGCGGTGGCAAAGTCGAACTCGTCATGATCGATTTCGAGAAGTCTTGCGCGCTACGGCGGAACCCAACCACGACATCTGCTGGCGTGACACCGAAGCAACTCTGGCCGACCGGGGAACTCGGGGCGTTTGCGAGAGCGGGCAAGCCGCTGCACGCGCCGGCCCGAACTATCGGCAATATTCGATCCCTAACAAAGGACGACGTAGCCCAGGTCTTGACGTCGACGTGTGCCGCGTGTGGTCGGGTCGATTGGCTTGAAAACAGCATCCACGCAGTAGTCTCACGGGCCGCAGCGATCGATAACTTGGTGAGTGCCGTATGGGAACAGAACTAGCAGCGCCGGCCAGTTATAGGCTGGTCTATCTCCAACCTGATCCCGACAACGGCGAGCGGGTCTGTGTTGGTCTACTGTTCCTTGACGAGAGGGGCCGAGCGACCTGTCTGTACGATCCTTCATTCCAAAAGGCGAAGTGTGTCGCACCTGGCGTCGACTTAGATCTTGTTCGGTTCTACTTCCGGGACATCGAGCTTAAGGTTGTCCAGGGACACGATCTGGACGAAGTTCTGCGAGACTACAGCCCTCACGTTGTCACATCGAAGCCAAGAGCGGTGACCGCTCCCCTGACCGATAGCGTCAAGGATCACCTTCTCAGTCGTTTCGCCGGTGTGGAAACGAGAAGGGCTACGCTCGAAGCGCGGGAGGCAAAGAGCGCAGAATTGCAGACCGCGAATCACATTGCCGATTTCGTTCAAACGATCGCGGCGTCAGTGTCCGGCGTTCAGATCGTCCGCAGGCCGACATTACGGGAGCTGACTGGCGTGAGTGGCTCCTCGCGCGGTAAACGCCTCGCGGCAGCGATCTATTCGCCCACGCGCGTGTTGGCGATCGATGGCGTTGACCTGAACGTGATGAACCCTCAAACCAGCGTCAGTGCGACGAATCGCATCGTGCATACGTTCTGGCAGCTTCGTCGCTTACAGAACGAGAGTGTGTCTCCAGAAGCGGTTCTACGGGTGGGCCTCGTGATCAACGGCGTACCAAAACGTGATCGAAAGGTCCGCGAGGCTCACGACTACGCGATCGACCAACTCAGACGAGAAAGCGAACTCGCCGTAGACACGTCATCAGCATCAGACGTTGACCTACTGCGGCGAATGGTCGGAGCCGCCGGTAGCATCAACGCTTGACCAATCTTTGTTGGCGATCAGCCTAGGCGCGGAAGGTCACGTCTGGAAATCGTTGCCTGAGCAGGCTTTCTGACAACGCTAGGAAGTGATGGGCGAAGTTGGAGTTCTCGGCCGCCTCACCACGAACCATCAGTACGTACTGACCGTTTTCGGTCTCAGCCATGTGGAAGATGTCGGACGCAACGTCGGTCGACCCTTGGCCGGTCACAAACGCCGGGCTTGCCGAGAAGCCGATCGTGCCGGGAGCATCTCGCAGGGTAACCGAGAGCCAAATGCTGACCGAGGTCGTGCCTACGGACCCATTGGTAACGAAGACCAGTGTCGAGCCCAGAGCATGGCCTTCCTTGACGCGGTCTTCGTCGTCGCGGCCGGGCAGGTTCACTTCTGTCGCGAGTTGACGCGCCTCAAAACAGAGCTTGTTCCAGATATCGACGCCGGCTTGACTCATGACGTGGTCCCCTTTTCACTGCGAAGGCCCACCACTGCTACCCATCTGCTACCCATGAAAAGCAAAGGTTGGCCCTTTTTTTGCGCCTCAGTTAACCGCCAGCAGCACCCCTTATGCACCCCGGCGCAACGTCGATCGGTATGGCAAGTCGTGAGTCTCGCAGGTAAGTCGTTTGTTTTGAGCTATTTATGTGGTGGGCGCTATAGGACTCGAACCTATGACCTCGTGCGTGTGAAGGACCGTTAGGACTATCGCGCCATCGCGGTCGGTCACGCTCAGTCGTCGATGCAGGGCCTGTTTACTGAGCAAAGTACTTCGAATTCGTGCTAATCTCTACTATGGAGCGCGACGGCGAGCTACGCTGTTTGCACCCCTATTGCACCCCATGTGCTTTGGCTGGGGGTGCTTGTGATGCAAGTGGGGCACTGATTCGGAGGCGGCTCGATGCGTGTGAAGCTGACGACAGAGGTGGTCCGTCGTCTCCCGCTCGACGACGTGGATCTCTACGACACGAAGTATCCAGGGCTGGTCCTGCGGTGTCGAGCAACCGGGGCGCATTCCTACCGCGTGAACTACGGGCGTGGACGGTGGGTGACGCTTGGCCGTGCAGACGTCCTCACCCCGGACGCCGCGCGAGTCAAGGCGCGAGACGTGCTCGCGAGCATTGCCAAGGGGCACGATCCCCGCGCGGCTCGTGCGGCCGCGAAGGCGGACACCACGTTTAAGGCGTTCCTGGATGACACCTACGGTCCCTGGGCGCGTGAGCACCAGAAGCGCGGCGCCGAGACCGTCCAGCGGCTCCGATCGGTTTTCGAGGAACTGCTCGACACACGACTGTCCGAGATAACCGCGTGGCGGGTGGAGAAGTGGCGGACGGCCCGGATGAAGCGCGAGCCGCGGCCGAAGCCGGCGACCCTCAACAGTCACGTCACGATGCTCACGA
>CADEDX010000712.1 GCA_902826195.1 uncultured Bradyrhizobium sp.
ATCCCGGGCAGCCTCAGCCTGCCCTACACCCGCCTGTTCGATCCCGCGACCGGTACGATGAAATCGCTGGACGACTTGCGCGCCGCGTTCTCGAGCGCCGGCGTGAAGCTCGATGCGCCGATCGTGACCAGTTGCGGCTCCGGCGTCAGCGCCGCCGTGCTGACGCTGGCGCTCTATCGTCTCGGCGTCGAAAATCCGGCGCTGTATGACGGCTCGTGGACGGAGTGGGGCGCCGCCGACGGCCCGCCGGTCGCCACCGGCCCGGCCTGACCCGGACGCTACTGCGTCGCGGGCGCCAGCGGAAACGCGAACGGGTTGGGTTGTTGCTGCTGCAGGGTGAGGGTTGCCTCACGTGCGAGGCGCGCGCGCCGTATCGCAGCCGTCCGACGCCGTTCGCGGGCCCGCTCTGCGGTCCTGTTCTTGGCCGTGGGCCGACCCGGCTTCGCTTCCGTGGTCGATGTCTTTTGATCGATCTGGACGGGGGGGCCACCGAGCGTCGCGATCAGGGTCGTGGCGATGCTGGGTTCGAATGACGGGATATCCGAAGGCTGCGGCGAAGTTGCAGACGAAGTGTCCGTGTCCGGCACCGAAATGGCGGCGATCTTCAGTTCGGCATTGACAGGGAGCGCCTCGGGCGAGGCCGCCGGAGCGGCCGACGTCTCAGCGCTCGTCTCCTTGGCAGGTTCTTCCGGCTTTGCCGCGTCAACCTGCGTCGGCTCTGCCGACGTCAGTGCCGTCAGTTTCTCCGCCTCGGCCGGACTGGTTTCCGGGGCTTGACCGGCCTGGGCTGCGACGTCCGGTTCCGCTGCCGGGAGTGCCGCAGGAGCATTCTCTGGCTGCTCCGCGACCGTATCGATCCGCAGCAGCGCAAGTGTCGGGGCCGGGTCGTCGCGAAGGCGGGCAAACATCGGCTCGGGCGTCGCCCGCCGCGTGGGCAGGTTGACGAATTCCTCATGCGCCGAACGCAGCAGGGCGGCGGCGCCGAGGCCAAAAATCAGGACCGACATCGACAGCACGATGGCGGTGAGCAGGAAACGAAAGCCGGGAAGCATGGACGCGAGTTCCATCTCCCTCCTTAATGTCGGAGGGCTGGTTGTGATCTAGGGAAACGCGGTGGACCACTCTGGCTGTGATTCGCGAGGGCAGGCGCGCATGGCGAATCAGGCCGATTTGAGAGTATGTCAACGAGCGGTGCGTTTTTGTTACAAAAATCTACGCCGTTTAGCCTCGCAACGCACCGAAAGCAGCGTTTTTCGCCGCGCTGAGGCATCTTTGCCGCAGTTGAACAGCGATCACAAATGGCCGACCGCAGCCGAATTTCGCGGACGTGTCTTGAATGTGCCGCTATCTTCGGCCATCTGCGGTTAACGGTCCGGTGGGGCTTGGGGTCTATACAAAGGCGATGATGAACAACCGCATTCTGACGATTTGTGCTGCCATGGCCGCTGCCATGACGGGAACTTCGCTCGCCCATGCGCAACAGGGTTACCCGGCCCAAGGTCAGGTCTACCAGGGTCAAGGTCAGGTCTATTCGACCACACCTGGACCCTATGTCCGCGGTGGCTATGCCACGGATGACCGCCGCCCTGGCGAGCCCGACTTCGACGCCCTTGACGATGACGATGCGCCGAACGGGCAGGCTGCGCTGCCGCCGCCCGGCCCGGTGCTGTCGCCCGCCGACCCCCGATATGGCCGCCCGGCCGCTGCTCCGGTCTATTCGGATCGTGGTGCTCCGCCGCCGACAGGCCCAATCCTTTCTCCTGATGATCCACGCTATGGACGTCCGGCTGCCGCCGGAGTCTACTCGGACCGCGCTGCCGCAGCGCCGACCGGTCCGGTGCTTTCGCCCGACGATCCGCGTTACGGCCGCCCGGCTGGACCGCCGCCGGTGATCTACGGCGACCGTCCGCCCGGTTCGCAGCAGCAGCCGGTCTATTCGGACCGTGGCGACAGCCGCGTTCCCGGCGCCGGCATCGTTTATCCGAACGACGACCGCGCCGGCCTGCGTCCGCCTGGGGCGATCGCCGACACGCCGCCCGGTGCCGTTGGCGCGCTCCCGCAGCAGCAACCGTCCGCCGGCCCCGATGGCAGACCGGTGCAACTCGCCGCGCTGCCGCCGGAAGAGCAGCCGGAAGTCGGTCCCGCGCAGTTGCCGCCGCACTTGCGCCGCCAGGAAGTGTCTTTCGCGACCAAGGAGCCCGCGGGCACCATCGTGGTCGATACCTCCAACACCCACCTCTATTACGTGCTCGGTGGCGGTCGCGCGATCCGCTACGGCGTTCGCGTCGGCCGTGACGGCTTTACCTGGAACGGCGTGCAGAAGATCAGCCGCAAGGCCGAGTGGCCGGACTGGCATCCGCCGACCGAGATGATCGAGCGCCAGCCCTATCTGCCGCGCTTCATGGCCGGTGGTCCTGGCAATCCGCTCGGCGCGCGCGCGATGTATCTCGGTTCGACCGTCTACCGCATCCACGGCACCAACCAGCCGTCGACGATCGGCAAGTTCGTCTCGTCGGGCTGCATCGGCATGTTGAACGAGGACGTCTCGGACCTGTTCGAGCGCGCCAAGGTCGGCACCCGCGTGGTGGTCCTGCCGGGCGGTGCGCCGCCCGCCAACACCGCCAGCGCATCGCCAGCGCCGGCGCCCTCTGCGGCCGCAGGCCCGGCGCAGGCGCAACTAACGCCCGTTCCCGGCGCGCCCGCGGTTGTGCCTCCTCTGCCCGCCCCGGTCACCGTGCGCTAGACCGATAGATTTGATCTTCGCGGCTTTCGCTCTCCCGCTAGCGGGAGGGCGATTTTGTTTAAGCCAGCCGCAGCTTCGGTTCGCCCTTGAACCAGGCGTCGATGCCCTCGACCATCTGCTGATAGTGACCCCGAAAACTGTCCCCGGTGACGTAGCCGAGGTGCGGCGTCAGCACCATGTTGTCGAGCTTGCGGAACGGGTGATCGACCGGCAGCGGCTCGACCGAGAACACGTCGACGCCGGCGCCGGCGATTTTCTTCTGCGTCAGTGCTTCCAGCAGCGCGGCTTCGTCGACGATAGGCCCGCGGGCAGTGTTGACGAGGTAGGCGGTCGGTTTCATCAGTGCGAGTTCTTCACGCCCGACCAGCCCACGCGAGCGCTGGCTCAGCACCACATGGATCGTGACGATGTCGGCGGTCGAAAACAGCTCGTCCTTGCTGGCATAGGTGACGCCGACTTCCTTGCATTTTTCTGGCGTCAGGTTCGGGC
>CADEDX010000713.1 GCA_902826195.1 uncultured Bradyrhizobium sp.
CAGGCCGTTGATCATGCCGCCCCAGGACGGCATCCACAGCATGATCGAGAAGGTCATGCCGAGCGTCTGCGCCCAGTCCGGCAGCGCGGTGTAGTGCAGGTGGTGCGGGCCGGCCCAGATGTAGAGGAAGATCAGCGCCCAGAAGTGGATGATCGACAGCCGGTAGGAATAGATCGGCCGCTCGGCGCGCTTGGGAATGAAGTAGTACATGATGGCGAGGAAGCCGGCGGTCAGGAAGAAGCCGACCGCGTTATGTCCGTACCACCACTGGAACATGGCGTCCTGCACCCCGCCCCAGGCGATGTAGGATTTCGAGCCGAACACCGAGACCGGCAGCGCGGGGTTGTTGCCGAGATGCAGCACGGCGATGGTGACGATGAAAGCGAGATAGAACCAGTTGGCGACGAAGATATGCGGCTCTTTTCGCTTCACGAGGGTCATCAGGAAGACCAGCAGGTACATTACCCAGACGATGGTCAGCCACAGATCGGCGTACCATTCCGGTTCGGCATATTCCTTGGATTGGGTGACGCCGAGCAGATAGCCGGTGCCCGCGATCAAAATGAAGAAATTGTAGCCGACGACGACGAACCAGGGCGCGAGATCGCCCGCCAGCCTCGCGCGGCAGGTCTTCTGCACGACATAGAATGACGTCGCGATCAGCACGTTGCCGCCGAAGGCGAAGATCACCGCCGAGGTGTGCAGCGGCCGCAGCCGGCCAAAACTGGTCCACGGCAGATCCAGGTTGAGCGCAGGCCACGCCAGCTGCGAGGCGATCAACAGCCCGACGGCAAATCCAGCGATGCCCCAGATCACCGACATGACGGCCGCGAACTTGATCGGGCCCATATTGTAGTTGGGGCGGCCGTTGATCTCGTGCGGCGGCAGCGACGTACGCGCGAAGTAGCGGTTGCCGATCAAAATGACCGACGCGAGACTGGCGGCGCTGAACAGCAGGGCATGAAAAGCGAACGCCGAGTCCAGCGCGTTGGCGGCAGCAAACAGGCACAGAAACGCGGATAGCGAAAAGACCAGCACCAGACCGGCTTCGCCGTGTGTCATCTTTTTTGCAGTTAGGGATTGGGTCATGGATGAGATTCTCTTCTGCGGATGCGAGGCTTACTGATCACAGCTTCGCGAGGGAGAAATTGATCGAGGTCAATTTCTGGCCGTTGCCCAATACGAAAGAATGAAGATGTATCGCCGTTGCAATGGCGTCAGCAGCAGGACGGGCCGATCGGCAGCCGCGCCTGCAGTGACGCGGCGGATTCGGCAGATGAATCGGGTTCGTTCAGCCGCGCGTTTCCGCCGTGCGGCGAATCTTCCCGTCGAGCCGCATGCCCGTAAAATTCCGGATGAGACGTGGCGATATGCCCGAACCTGCCGGCGATTGCCCGCCATCGGCGGCCGATGGCGGCAGTCAGTCTTTCCGTATCGGCGGACATCATCAAAACAAAACCTCGCAGGCGTGTAGTGCAACCAAAGCGCAAGCTAGCGCCCGGCGTATTGACCCACGTCAAGCGAGATCAGGATCGCCGGAGCGGTCGGCGGTCGGCCTGGCTCACCCGGTGAATAGCTCCATCCAGGGAACCCCCGGCCGGTCAAAATGCGCGGCGCTTGGAATTATCCGAGCCGGCAAGCTGGTCCGGTCGAGTCTGCCGGTCACCCCAGTACAGGACCGCGGCAAAGACCACGAACATCGCGACGACGCCGACGGTGACAAGCAAGGAATCGGTTGGCATGGGGCTGATCCTCCGTTGTTGGGGAAGAAAACATGCCTAAGGGCCCAATTCGGGACTTTGATATGGATCAAAGGCGCCGCCACCGCCCGCACGGGACTTCCAACGGCTGATATCGGATCTTACGCTGCGGCCATGGCCGCAGCCCGATCTGGGTCCAGGAGACGAACGCCCCCCGTGACGATGATCAGCATCTTTTCACGCTCGAACCGCGTCAGCGTCCGGCTGACGGTTTCGATCGTCAGCCCGAGATAGTCCGCGATGTCCTGCCGACTCATCGGTAGCGAAATGGTCGGCTGCTCGTCGCCGATCTGGGCCAGGCGCTCCCGCCAGCTGATGAGGAAGGATGCGACCTTCTCTTCCGCCGTGCGCCGGCCCAGCAGCAGCATCTGCTCCTGCGCCATCGTCAGCTCCCGTGTCGCGAACTCGTTGATCCGAATCAGGAAATGCGGCCTGTGTTCGATGAAGTGGGTGAAAGCTTCTCTGGAGAGACGGCACGCTGTCACCGAATCAATGGCGTCCGCCGAAAAGCTGTAGCGGTCGGCCGGCGCCGTGCCGAGGAAGTCGCCCGGCAGCGCGAAACCGATCACCTGACGCCGCCCGTCCGGCAAGAGCTTGTACAGACGGGCCACGCCCGAGGTCAGGCTGTGCACCGAATTTGCGGCCTGTCCCACCGAGAACAGCGCTTCGTTGGTCGCAAAATGCACCTGGCGCGCGATCCGTTCGAACTCCGCAAGGTCGGCCTGATCGAGCGCCCCGCAGATGCTGAGCGACCGTACGGTACAAGCCGAACAGCGGCCGAAACTTGCCCGATTCGGAGAGATGGTTCGTATCATTGCCCCCACCCGTTCAAGCGCCGGATTGACGCGCGGTTCTCCGGCCGTGGCGGACCAGGAGATATATTTCATTGTAGCGGATCCACCGCTTGCCGATTGATCCACATCAAACTGGCCGGGGATTAAACCTTCACATTGCGGCGCGGGGCTGGATGGCCGGATTTCCACGGAGGTTTAAGCTGCAATGATCGGACGAACTGTGCTGCCGCTGGCGTTTACGCTCATCACCCTGACATCGGCTACGGCCGCTTCGCCCCAGGAGCAGCGCGGAAAAACCTTTGCGCTGAACAATTGCGCAAAGTGCCATTCGATCGACAGGGTTTCGGCAAGCCCGCTCAAGATCGCGCCCCCGTTCCGGACGCTGCACAAGCGCTACCCGATCGAGACCATCGGCGAGGCGCTGGCCGAAGGCATCTACACCGGGCACCCGACGATGCCGGCCTTCCAGCTGGACCCGGACCAGATCGGCGATCTGCTGGCCTATCTGAAGACGCTCGAATAGCTGGAGCTCGAGCAGCCAGGCCCAGAGTGGCGAGGCAGCCCCTGCCTCGCCTCGTGGTTCATCACAGTGATTTTGACGTTTTGATACCGAGCCATTCGAGGATCGGCAAGGTTTCGAGCGGCAGGAGGATTTCGATGCTTCTG
>CADEDX010000714.1 GCA_902826195.1 uncultured Bradyrhizobium sp.
GCTCGAGCGCCGGCGCCAGATCCGCCGGCCAGACCGGATCGCCGTCGCGCGCCGTGATCTCGATCTTGCTGTCGTCGAACATGACGATATTGTGCGTTCCCTTGCCACCATCGCGGCTGCCCTGATCGAGATAGCGCACCCCAAAAATACCAGCCTCGCGGAGCCGTGCCGTAGCATCGTCGCCGTAGCGCGGTGCCGCCAGATACTGATAAGCCGCCGCGCCCGTCATGCTTTCGACGCGGCCGCCGTCGCGAGTAGTCCGCCCAACTTGATCGATGCGAAGCGCCCCGCGTCCATCGCGCGCAGTCCGCTCCGCCTGCACCTTATCGACGATCGATTGCAGCAAAGGTTGTTCCGCAATTGGTCGATCCCAATGGAGCAGCTGCTCGGGCTCGACGTCGAGGCGCACCTTGTAAACGTGACCGTCCGCCGGCGCCGTCAATCGCTGCGGATCAACGTCGCGCAGCAGCTGCGCCCGGTCGATCTGTCCGTCTTCCTCGAGACGTCGAATTGCATAGGCGAGCGCCGCCGGCATGCCTTCGGTGCGCGCCAGAAACGCAACGCTTTTATTCTCGAGTGCAGCGAGGATCGCGCGCTCGCCTGGCGTCGCCGCCTCCACGCCCTTGCCGTCGATCCTGAAATCCGTCGCGCGCCGGCCAAGCGCGTCGCGATAGCTTTGCGCCACCGCTTCGCTCTCGGCGAAATACAATCCACGACCGTAGGCCTGCGCGCCCTCGCCGCTGCCGATTTTGGACATTTTGAACCGTCCCGCCGGCGCACCAGGCTCCGGCTCGAACGTGTGCGGCGTGCCATGGTACGCGTCGAGCGCGAATAGCGGCGTGCCGGTAATGGTGACGTCGCCGGGGAGCTCGACCAGACGCTGCGGCTCGACGCCGGCCGGCAAGCCCTCGGCGAGCTTTTGCGGCGCCAGGCGATCGCCAAGCGGTTTCAGCATGTCGATTTGGCCAGCGGCACCGTCGCCGGCTGGCTTGTCGAATTCAGGCGCGGCTAGTCTTTGGTGGGTGGCTTCGCCGGCGGCTTCGCCGCTGCGGCCCGTTTCGCTGCCATTTCCTCGAGATCCCGCACTTGCTCCGCTATCAGGCGATCCTCGATCTCCTGACGCCAGGGTAGGCTGCCGAATTCCGGCTTCGAGTGTTTCTCGGAAGGCATTGTCGAACGTCTCCTGTCCGCTGATTATACGGGGAGTTTTGCCGGATGTGTCTATCGACATGATCCCGCTTAGTGCGCGATTTTGTCGCATTGCGTCCAGCGTGTTGCCGATACCATCCAGCGCCTCATCAAGCACCGGCGTCGGCACGCCGCGACCTGTCGTTTTCTCTCGCACCGCAATGCGCTCGATCAGCATGTCGCGCGGCGCCGTCACGTGCACCAACCGAACTTCATAGTCGAGCTTTGCAATTGCCTGCACCAGACTTTCGATCGACTTCGGCGAGCCACCTAATTTTTCAATGACAATGTTTGCGCCCTCTCCGATGAAACTATTCTGCACTTTTTTCGATAGAATTGACGCTTCCTCGTGCACGCCCTCGGCGCCGAGCGTTTTCATCTCCGGCATGATGAACTTGGGATCATCCGCCGTCACTACGGCCGATCGTGCGTATCCAGACAGAACTCGATTAATCGTCGATTTTCCGGCCCCTGGCGGACCGATAACAATCGTTGCTTGCCGGGCATATGCCACCCCGCCGGGACCAACATCGGCAACGGCGACTTTGCGCAGATGATCGATTGCGGCGGCATAGCCCTGGATCTGTTTATCGCCGACGCTGAATGTCCGCGCCGCCTCATATTCCGGCGTGCCGAAACCGGGAAATTCGATCGTCTGCCGCGGGCCGCTCGGCGGCGCCGGCGTCGCCGGAACGGGCGGCTCATCCTCGATCAGCCGGCCGCCGCTCAATTCGGCTTGGCGCTGCGTTCGCGCCACGTCGGCAATCATCGTGTCGATCGACCGGGCGCCGATCTCGCCGCTTTCGATCGCCCGGATAATATCGTCGACGCGGGTAATGCCTTCCTTGCCGAGCATGTCGCGCACGGCGTCGACGACCTGGTGCCAGACCGCGAGCAGCTTGTCGATCGGCCCACCGAAGCGCTGGCCGCTGCCGTAGTCGGCGATCATGTGCGCGATCGCTTCCTCGCGCATGGCGGCATCATAGGCGCCGCTTTCGTCACCCTCGAAACGCTTGGCATAATAATCGCTATAGCGCTCCACAATCCGGTATTTTTTCATCAGACCGAAGCGCTCGACGGCATCGTCGAGGATTTTCCACTCGGCGGCCGTGAATAGTCCGAGCTCGCGCAGTGCATGCACTTCCTCGTGCCGCGCCACCTTCACCGGATCTGCAGAGCTCAGTGCGACCCAGATCAGTTTCGTTTCGCGATCGGCCAGGCCGTTGACGGCCCCGGCCTGGTCGTGTTTGAGCGCGCGCGCCAGGCGCATCGAATACGGCTTCGGCAACCGCTCGGCGATCGCCTGCAGCTGCGCCCGGATCTCGCCCATGTCATGCGTGCGAGCGATCTCGGCGACGGCCGCGTCGAGGCGCGCCGGCTCGGGAATCGCCCTGCCGCCACGCGTCGGCCCGCTGTCCGCTTGTGGCAGCGCCATCATGACGTCGCGGCTGATCGCGTTCGAAACCTGGCCTTCCTTCCACACCAGCAGCGACCAGCCCGTGCCCTCGACCGTGTTCGGATACCAGACGCCATCGATCCCGGCCTGCTCGTCGAGCCAGCGACCGAGCGCAGCGTGCGCATCGTTTTTGATGCTTTCATAGTCGGCGACGCGCCGGTCGAATTGCTCCGGCTCGGTGCTATCATCGATCGCGCGACGCGCCCGCTCCATTTGCTCCGTAAGTGTCGCCGCTCCGTCACGCACAGCCTTGCGCAATTCGGCCGACAAATGAGATAGGGCTCCGCGCTGCTCGAGCGCCTCCACGATCGCCCGCGGCGAAAACACGCCGAGATCGCGCCGGATCGCGACGGCATTGTTAACCGTCACCTCGACCGGAATTGTGCGCGGCTCGTCGAGCCGGCCCTCATCTTGCAGCCGGCGCCAGGCCTGTTCGGCCGTGCCGAAATGCGTGCCAAAATCCTGCGTTTTACTGCCGTCGAATTTCGTGAACTTGGCTTCCGTGCCGTGAAACATCAGCACCGTTCCGGACTTCGGCGGCCGGCTCCACATGAACAGGCGGCCGGGATCCTCGA
>CADEDX010000715.1:0-1665 GCA_902826195.1 uncultured Bradyrhizobium sp.
TGAAGAGCCTGAAGGGCAAGAAAATCGCAACCTCGTTCGGGACGATCAACCACCTCTATATTCTTGCGTTGCTAGAGAAAGCCGGGCTGAAGCCGGACGACGTCACCCTGGTCAATACGCCGCCGCCGGATATGACCGTTGCCTTGCTCGCCAAGGGCATCGATGCCTTTGCCGGTTGGGATCCGTGGCCGATCATTGCTTTGAAGGATGTACCGGGTGCTTTCCAGGTTGTTCGAGGGGGAGATGCGATCGCCTATCTCGGCTTCGTGGTCGCGCCCCGCACATGGGTGGAAAAGAATGCTGAAACCACCGAGAAGTTCCTGGCCGCCACTTCGGAAGCCGACCAGTGGATGCGCAAAAACCCCAAGCAAGCGGCTCAGATCGGTACCCGATGGATTCCCGGTCTGAAGCCTGAAGTCGCCGAAGCTGCGATGGAATTCAACGTGCAGCAATTGGACCGGCGGCTATCGGTCAACAGCTACAGGGCGCTCTGGAGTGCGCAGGACAGACTGCAGCGGTTGGGTGTTCTCAAAACGACATTTGATGTCAACAAAAACATCGAACCGCAGCCGATCTTGAAGGTCATGAAGGACAATCCGGAACTGTTCTCCGATTTGCCGCCGATTCCGGCAGATGCCGCCATCGGACCAGGTTTCGTATTCAAACCGTAGTCGAGCAGGGCGGTCCCGCGTTAAGCAAGCGGCGCCGCCGGGCATATTGACGGGGCCTATATGGGCTTACGTATCCCAAAGCTCCCCGGAGCTTTGGGGTTTGATTGGTTACGATCGGCTGCTATCTCAAACGTGTATCGCCCATTCGATATCATCCAACGGACGTCTGGAAACTGTTAGAAGGAACGTCGTAATGACCGACAGCCCCTTACGCGCCAAAGGCCGCGCGATGCGCCGCAATCTCATGGGTGCGGCTTACGCGGACAAGCTCGATCGGCAGCTCTATACCGACCCCATCATGGAGAAATTTGCGGAACTGACGCAAGAGACGGTGTTTGGCTCGCTGTGGACAAGGCCTGAGCTCGACCTCAAGACCAGGACGCTGATCTGCGTCGTTTCCGACACCGCAACGGGGCGCGCCCCAGAGCTAAAACTGCATATCCGCTTTGCGCGCAACCATGGCTGGACCGAAGACGAACTCGTCGAGGCGATTTTGCACTTGCTCGGCTATGTCGGCGCGCCTCTGGTGCGCGAGGCGCTGTTAGTCGCAAGAGAGACATTTGCGGAAATGCGTGCCGAGAATTCGGTTACGTCATAACGGCGAGTTCGCAGCTGGATGTCTGCGCTTGGGTTTAGACCAAGCTTGCTTCTAACGCACCGGGGAGTGCGGTGCCACGTGCGATGCGCTGCAACTAGTTCATCGGCCTTGCGCGTAGGCTCGACAACTCCGCGTTGGAGAAAGGATTTTTGAATCGGTTGATCCGAGCCAGTTCGCCCTACCTAATACGTCGCCCGCCCGCCGGACAAATCGAACACAGCGCCAGTGGAAAACGAACATTCGTCAGAGGCAAGCCACGCAACCATGGCGGCGACTTCTTCGGGCCGGCCTGCGCGGCCGAGCGGGATTTTTGCCAGCACGTTTCGGTAGGCGTCGTCCGACATCTGCTTGACGAGGTCGGTGGCGATCACCGCGGGCGCGATTGCGTTGACTCGG
>CADEDX010000715.1:1675-3213 GCA_902826195.1 uncultured Bradyrhizobium sp.
TGCGGAATAGCCGGTCATGCCGGCATTACCTTCTTTGCCGGCGATCGAGGCCAGGTTGACGATGCGTCCGGCATTTCGCTGTCGCATCGGGGCGATAGCTGCCTTGCAGCCAAGGAATGTGCTGGTGAGATTGACGTCGAGCACGCGTTTCCATTCCGAAAAACTGTAGTGCTCGATGTTGACAGTAGGTCCGGTGATGCCGGCGGCATTGACCAGCACGTCGATGCGGCCAAATTGCTTTATGAGATGTGCCATCGCGGAATTGACGGCGGTCTCGTCGGTGAGATCGATCTGCTCGTCAGCACCCTCGGCGATATCCCAGACGATCACGGTCGCGCCGGCAGCAACCAGCCGTCCACGGACCGCCCGGCCAATGCCGCCGCAGCCCCCGGAAATGACGGCGATCCGACCAGAGAAATCGGGGCTCATGCGCCTTTCCTTCCCTCTTCGGCTTCGGCGACGATATGGCGGGCCGCGGCAAGTGCGCGCCGGCTCCATTCCTCCGCGCCGAGTTTCGGCAGCCATTCATCATTCGGAATTTCCAGGCTGAGCGGCAGGTCACCCGGCAATGCATGTAACAGACCGCGCAGATCGATACCGCCTTCCCCCGGCAAAAGCCGCGCGCATCGTGCGGTGTGGATCAGTTCGTCATCGGTCGCAGGAATGCCGGTCGGCGCGTCACAGAGCTGCGCATAGCTCAGGAGATGGCGCGGCAGGTTTGCGATGTCATCGAGCGTTGTCGCCGAACGCGCCATGTGCAGGGCGTCGACCAGCACACGTCCATTCGGCTCGCCGGCGTTGCTAACGATGCGCAACGCAGACGCCGCATTTTTAACCGCGGTCCAAGGCATGAACTCCAGGTCCGCGGTGAGGCCGCAAGATGCCGCGGCCCGACAGAATTTGGCGAATGAATCCGTCAGGCGCGATTCGTCGGGGTCGTCGCCGGCGACCAAAATGGCTCGCGCCTTCAGTTTGCCCGCTGCTTCGAGAAAGGCAGTGAAACGGTCCAGCTTGGAATCAGGTCCTAGCCGCGCGATCTCGACGTCGAACACGATCACGCCGGTGTCCTCGATACGGCGGACGGTTTCTCGCAGCATGGCCGGATCCGTCGTGAGGGGTGAGAAGTCGCCGCCCGGCGACGCAGGAGCAATGCGAACCCCGATCGCCTGGTAACCCAGCTTGTCGGCCAGCACCACGGCGGCTGGCGGAATCAGGGGGGTCGAAGTGAGGTAAGCGAGCGAATAAATGTGCGTCATGGCCGTCGCCTCGGACGACCAGCGGCGAGATCGTCAGCAGCTCCGCCTGGTTTTACAAGCGACGTTGCATTCTCATGAAGCATCTTATCTCTCCTTGCGATCACGCTGCACGGAGTGCTCGCGGTCCGCCGAGCGCGTGACGGATTGCGCGGTAGCCGAACGTAATGGCCGGTCCGATGGTGATGCCGGGACCGGGATAGGTTCCACCCATAATCGAGTTGGCCTCGTTGCCACAGGCATAGAGACCGGAAATCGGCATGTTGTCGGCCCGCATTACCTGCG
>CADEDX010000716.1 GCA_902826195.1 uncultured Bradyrhizobium sp.
CTGTCCTCACACCGAGGCCCCAACGGCGCGGCCGGCGGCACGCATGGCCGCGCGCATGATTTCGAGGTGCGCGCCGCAGCGGCACAGATGATGCCGTAGGGCTTCCATCACTTCGTCGTCCGATGGGTGAGGGGAGCGCAACAACAAAGCCTTTGTCGCGATGATCATGCCGTTGAGGCAGTAGCCGCATTGCGCCGCCTGTTCGTGGATGAAGGCCTGCTGCACCGGGTCGGGATGCTCGCGCGTACCGAGCCCTTCAAGCGTCACGATCTTGCGCCCTTCGCAGCCTTCGATCGGGACCACGCAGGAGCGCGCCGCGACGCCATCGATCAGCACCGCGCAGGCGCCGCACTCGCCAAGCCCGCAGCCGTATTTTGGTCCGTTCAGTGCGAGGTCGTTGCGCAGCACATAAAGCAGCGCGGTATCGGGCGCGGCGTCGACGTCGCTGGTCTTGCCGTTGACTGTCAGGCGCATCGTGCTCTGCGTCATGCTCCCCAAGTCCTCGCTGCGCTGCAAAATCTTGCGCGGGATGCTCTGCGAAAGATACCGTTTGTGTACAAACGTGCAAGCGCGCCGGCCGCGCCGCAGCGCGTTGCTTGCTTTATGAACAGAGATGCGAGGCAAATGAGTTATTATGCGGCAGGCCCGAATTTTGGCTTTCCGGGCCGCTTGACAGCCTTGACGTCCGCGCGCAACATCATTCGTATACGAACAAACTGACCGGGCTCGCGAGGATGCGGGGCCGGCTATCGCCTTCTCGACCGCAGGCTTGTTCATGACCGATGCGACCGTCGCCGGTGGCGACAAGATCCGCTGCGATGCCTGTCCGGTGATGTGCTACATCAAGCCGGGCGCGGCGGGCGCGTGCGACCGTTATGCCAATCATGGTGGCGAACTGGTTCGCGTCGATCCGCACATCGTGCTGGAGCGCACGGTATCGCATGGCGGCCGGCTGGTGCCGTTCCAGGCCGGCGGCGACTGGGACGGCAAGATCGTCCACGAACCCGACGTGTTCGTCACCGCGATCGGCGCCGGTACCACCTATCCCGACTACAAGCCGGCGCCTTTCATCGTGTCCTCGGAAGTCGACGGCGTCGACATGGTCACGGTCGTGACCGAAGGCATTTTCAGCTATTGCGGCGTCAAGGTGAAGATCGATACCGACCGCTATCTCGGCCCGGAAACGGCGGCCGTCCGGGCGGAAGGCGAGGCGATCGGGCATGTCACGACCAGCGAATACGGTTCGCAGATGCTGTCGCTGGGCGGCGTCCACCATCTGACCGGCGGCTCCAAGAAGGAGGGGCGCGTCACCTGCGACGCACTGATGGACCTCTCCAACTGCAAGCCGGTGGAATTGACGATCGATGGCGGCGCCACGGTCGTGGTGCAGGCCGGTTATCCCCCGATCGTCAACGGTGTTGCCGAAGAGCGCATGCGTGTGGGGTGCGGCTCGGCGACCATCGGCATGTTCGCCAAGCAGTGGCTCGGCAAGGTCGACGAGGTCGTGGTCGTCGACGACCACATCACCGGCGTTCTCAGCGAGCATCAGGCCGGCAAGCTGCTCGATATTCCTGATACCGGCATCAAAATGAAGGGACGGCGCTCGACGCCCGGCCGCTACTTCCAGGTCGCCGATCCCGGCACCGGATGGGGCGGCACCAACATTTCCGATCCCTTGTTCGTGCTGGGGCCGTTCAATCCGAAGGAGGCGCGGCCGGGCCTGACGATGCTGATGGTTTCAACCACGGGTGAGCACGCGGCTTATTACGAGCTGGACGAAGCGTTGCGGCCGATCGAGAAGCAGATGCCGCCCGACCTTCGTTTCTCCGTCGAGCGGATCCAGGAGAACTGCGAACCGGCGCTGTGTACGGTGCTGTTCATGGGCGGCGCGGGCGGTTCGCTGCGCGCGGGCGTTACGGATAACCCGGTGCGGTTGACGCGCTCGGTCAAGGACGCGCTGACGCGGGTCACCAGCGGCGGTGCGCCCGTCTATGTCTGGCCCGGCGGCGGCATCACTTTCATGGTCGATGTCACGCAGATGCCGGCCGGCGCGTTCGGCTACGTGCCGACGCCGGCGCTGGTGGCGCCGATCGAGTTCACGCTAAAACTTTCCGATTATGCCGCACTCGGCGGCCATATGGACCATGTCCGTCCGCTGGCATCCCTTCGCGACAAAACGGAACTTCATCCGATGCCCAACATGCCGGGGCGGCGCGCATGAAACGGCTCCCGCAAATCGCGCTTCTTCCCGACCGCAAGCGGCTGCATTTGCAGGATGGTCCGATCGATCTGGTCATCGGCGCGAGTGGAGGCGAAGTCGAGGTCCGCTTGGCCTATGATGCTGCGGCGCGGCGCTTCAACGGCTTGCTCGATGAACTCTGCGAGGAACTGATCGAGCTTCGAACGGCGGCTGATCCGGCCCGAAGCGCGCTCCGCGGCGTCGTCGCGCGCCGTATGTATGCGGCGGTGGCGCCGTTTGCGGCCGAGCAGTTCATCACGCCGATGGCCGCCGTCGCCGGCAGCGTTGCGGATGAGATTCTCGGCGCCATGCGCGGCGCGGCGCGGCTCGATCGCGCCTACGTCAATAATGGCGGCGACATTGCCTTGCATCTGACCGGCGTGGAACATTTTTCCGTCGGGCTGTTGGACCGGCCGGACCATCGCGGCGTGATGCAAACGATCAGCATTGACGCTGGCGATCCGGCGCGCGGCATCGCGACCAGTGGCCGGCGCGGCCGCAGCTTTTCGCTCGGGATCGCCGATGCGGTGACAGTGCTGGCGAAAACGGCGTCGCAGGCCGATGCCGCTGCCACGGTTATCGCCAATGCAGTCGATCTCCCTGGCCATCCCGGGATTGTTCGCCTGCCGGCCGACGAACTCCAGCCCGACAGCGACCTTGGCCTTCGCCTGGTGACGCGCGCCGTAGGTCGGCTCCGGGAAGACGAGATCGAGGAAGCCTTGAACGCAGGGGTCGACCGGGCACAGCAATTGCTTGCCGAGGGATTGATCGAAGGTGCGGCCTTGCGTCTACTAGGCGCGACGGCTTTGGTCGGGTCAACTGGGATCAGAGCAAGCGCGCTTTCGGCATTGCATGAACGCGCAGAAGTAGGAACAGCACACGTTTGATCGGAAGAGAGGCGCAAAGATGAGCGCGTGCACTCGCAATATCGGCACGCGGACCGACGAAACACGCAGCGCGAGGGGACAGAAG
>CADEDX010000717.1 GCA_902826195.1 uncultured Bradyrhizobium sp.
ATATTCTTTGCCTCGGTCGGTCAAAATACGTAGCAGCGACATGTCTTTCTCGGCAATGCTCGGCAACACCCGGTCGTTCAGCAGATCCGCTGCGGGGATCGGTGTCTTGGTAGTGTAGAGCTTGGCTGTGGCCCATTTGGAGTAAGTATCGACGAAGGTTTGTTGATAAATTCGCCCTACGCCCTTGAGGGTGCCGACATAGAAGGTGTCCTGGCTGCCAAGGTAGCCAGGGTGCGCCGTCTCGATTTCACCATGGGCCACATCATCTTCGGCCTTCTTTTCGAGGGCGACTACTTGCGCTTCGGTAAGCACTGCGCCGGTTGCGGCAGCCTGCTTTTCCAGGGCCACCAGACGTTGCTTGAAACTGGCCAATTCGTGGCATAGCCAGATCGAACGCACCCCCGACGGGGAGACGAACACGCCCAGTTTGCGCAATTCGTTGCGGGCCCGTACTTGGCCGTGTGCCGGTTGTTCGACCGCATAAGAGCGCACCCTCTCAGTGGTAGACTCGTCAATACGGTTCTTTAGATTCGGCTTACGGCGATTCTGGTCAATCAGTGCCGCTACTCCAGCTGATTCAACCGCCGCCTGATAGCGATAAAAGGTATCGCGCGACAGGCCCATGACTTTGCAGGCCTTGGAGACATTGCCCAATTCGGTCGCCAGATTGAGCAGGCCGAGCTTGTATTTGATGACGTTCTGGTTAAAACTTTGCATGGGGTTACCTTTCGTTTCTGGGTTTCGATAAATGGTTCGCACCTCTATCAAAACCGGTAACCCCGCCTTTTGCAAGGTGCTTGTGTCAGATCAAGTCGAAACTTCTACAGGCAAGAATGTTAACACCGAGCGACTTTGTCGCACTCTAACTACCAAGCGATTTTGTCGCAATTAATTACCAAGGGAAATTGACGGATCTATTTGATCGGTGATCTTTAGCGCGTTTATCACGCGTTCAAGGGTTGCAGGAGATGATTCAAATGGATTCCCAAGCACAACTCACCGTCGACCTCGTTGCCAAGGTAGCTCAGGGCAAGATCGATATTGTCAATGCGGCCAAGCTACTCAATAGGTCGCGCCGGACGCTCGAACGATACGTCAAAGAGTATCGAAAGATTGGCATTCGGTTTGTCATTCACCAGAACACGGGTAAATCGCCCGCCAATAAAACCAACGATGAAATAAAGCGCTTCGTCCAGAGTCTGATCAGGGAGAAGTACTTTGATGTCAATCTGACTCACCTCAGGCAATTGCTGCAAGAAAAGGAAGATATTGGAGTTCAGCGTGAAACGCTGAGAAGTTGGGCGCATGAAATTCATCACGTAAAGCGCGCCAAGCGCCGGCGATCACAGGTCAGAAAACGACGCGAACGAATGGAGTCACCTGGCTTGCTCCTGCAAATGGACGGCAGCCCGCATCGATGGTTCGGCAACAGGAAGTCTTGCCTGATTGCCATCATTGATGACGCAACCAGTGAAGTGCACGCCGAGTTTTTCGAATCAGAAACGACCTTGGGCTGTCTGAAAGTGATGCGCGATTACATCGCTCAGCGCGGCCTTTTTAAGGCGCTTTATGTCGACAAGGCAGGAATCTTCGGTGGACCAAAACGATGCAACTTCTCGCAGGTCCAGCGCGCCTGCAGCGAACTTGGCATACAAATCATATTTGCCAATTCGGCTCAAGGTAAAGGTCGGATCGAACGCTCGTTTGATACCTTCCAAGACAGACTCGTGCCGGAACTCAGGCTCGGCGGCATTCAAGATATAGGCAGCGCCAATCGATACCTTCAGGAAATATTTATTCCTTCATTCTGGCGCGATCAAATTCAAGTCTTGCCTCGAAGCGGGGACTCTGAATTTACGCCAGTCCCGGCACATATCAAGCTCGACGATATCTGCGTCATCAAAGAGTATCGCAAAATACGCAGTGATCATACGTTTAGTTACGGCAACAAGTTTTACCTCATTGAGTCGCCGCTGAGGCATTCCATCGCAAAACAGAGGATAGAGATTCGCACATGTAGTGCCGATGGATTTGATGCTTATTTCGCTGGACGGCGCCTTGCCGTCTCCGAAGTCATCGAACCGACCAAACCAACCCTGTTCGATTTGGACATCCAGAAGAAACTGGATGTCTTGAAACTGGCCGAGAGCCTTAGAAACGTCAGCGAAGCTGCTCGCCAGAGCGGCGTCTCGCGCGACACAATCTACCGGCACCGAAAACTGATCAAGGAAGGTGGCGTTCTGGCATTAAAGCGCCAAATTCTCGCCAGCCATCCACATCAGAATCGCACTGACCAAGCCATTGCAGACATCGTGATCGAGTTCTCCCTGGATAACCCCCATCTTGGGCAGCTTCAGGTTTCAAATCACCTCAGAAAGCATTACCAAATCGAATTGAGCGCGAGTGGCATTAGAAACGTGTGGCTTCGAGAAAACATGCAAACCTGCGCTCTCAGACTACAGCGAAAGCAATCCCTGCCCGCTTGCGCTTAACCACAATCGGCTGCTTGCCTGCACGCACACACGTTGATACCCTGCTACGACAAAGTCGCTTGGTAATTGATCCGTCAGTTTCCCTCGGTAGTAACATTTCTACAGATTATACGCATCGCGAACGTGTAGCCAAGAACTCCCCCAGCACCCGCGCCGTATGCGACAACGCCGGCTTCTCTGCCAGCATCTGCGGCGTGCCTTGCGCCACGATGCGTCCGCCCGCATCCCCGCCTTCCGGTCCGAGATCGATGATCCAGTCCGCGTCGGCGATGACATCGAGGTTGTGTTCGATCAGCACCACGGTGTTGCCGGCATCCACCAGACGATGCAGCACGTGGATCAGTTTTTCCACGTCGGCCATGTGCAGGCCCACCGTGGGTTCGTCGAGCACGTAGAGTGTGCTCGAATTCACGCCCGCGCGGCCCGGGCGCTGGCCGGCGTCGCCGATGTCGGGGCGTACTTTGGATAGCTCTGTTACCAGCTTGATGCGTTGCGCTTCGCCGCCGGAGAGCGTGGGGCTTTGCTGGCCGAGTGTGAGGTAACCGAGGCCCACGTCCTGCAGCAGCGTGAGCGCGTGATGGATCGCGGGATGCGCCGAGAAGAATTCGACGGCTTCATCCACGCTCATGCGCAGCACGTCGCCTGCGGACTTGCCCTTGAACTGCACCGCCAAAGTTTCAGGATTGAAGCGCGCACCGTGACAGCTT
>CADEDX010000718.1 GCA_902826195.1 uncultured Bradyrhizobium sp.
CGAATCACTTTCCGCGCCGCGCTTGCCTTCTTCCTACTGACCTGGATGTCGGGCGCCAACGCGCAGACCCTCGTCCTCACGGGCGGCAAGGTCTACGCGTCGCCTGATGCCGCACCGCTCGACGATGCGGTCGTCGTCACGACCGATGGCGTCATCACCGCGATCGGCCGTCGCGGTGACGTGCCGGTGCCGTCCGATGCGCCGGTCATTGATTGCACCGGCAAGACGGTGGTGGCCGGTTTCTGGAACAGCCATGTGCATTTCACCGAGCCGGTGTGGCGGAACGCCGGCAGCGCGCCGGCGGCGGCGATGACGGTGCACATGCAGGCGATGCTGACGCGATGGGGGTTTACCAGCGTGTGGGATCTCGGTTCGGATGGACGAGATACGCTGGCGTTGCGTCGCCGGGTCAATTCCGGCGAGGTGCCGGGCCCGGACATTCACACCGCCGGCAGCATCTTTCCAAAGGACGGTCATCCCGTCTATCTGCCGGCCGAGATGAAACTGCCGATGGCTTCGACTGCCGAAGAAGCCGCACAATGGGCGCGCACCTTCAACGGTTTCGGATTGGAAGGCCTGAAGTTGTTCACGGGCTCGTTCATGGGATCCGGAAAGCCGGTGATCAATATGTCGCCTGACATCGCGAAAGCGGCGGTCGAGGTCGCCCACGCCGCTGGCAAGCCGGTCTTTGCTCATCCGCAAAACATGGCGGGCGTGGACGCCGTGATCGCCGCCGGCGTCGACATCATGGCTCACACGGTGGCCGGCGAGCCGGCCTATTCGGCCAAACAGCTCGCGCACTTCAAGCAGCAAAGGATTGCGCTGACACCGACCTTGTCGTTGTTTGCAAAACTGCCGGTGCCGCCCGAGATCGCCGCGCGCCTCGTGGACAACATCGTCGGCCAGCTCAAGGGCTTTTCGGACGACGGCAACATGGTCCTGTTCGGCACCGACATAGGGTTCACCCAGCTCTATGATACCACGCTCGAATACGAACTGATGCATCGTGCGCTTTCGGAGCGGCAAGTGCTGGCCTCGCTGACGACCAACCCGGCGGGCTATTTCAAGGCCGCGAAGAAGGGCAAGGTGGAGAAGGGGTTTGACGCCGATGTCGTGGTGCTCGACGGCGATCCGCTTGCCGACGTCAAAAACCTCGCCAAGGTCGCCTATACGATCCGGGCCGGTAAGGTGATCTATCAAAAACCCTGAGCCGTGATCGGCAGAGCGCAGCGAGACCTATCGCGGCAATCAAGCCTCTCTCTGTCATTCCGGGCGCGACGAAATTGGCGAGCCCGGAATCCATCTGGCTGCCGGGAGGCGGGTGGATGGATTCCGGGTCCGCGCTCCGCGCGCCCCGGAATGACAAGCGTTTGGAGCCAGTTGAAGCTGGGTTCCGAGCAAGTGCGCCGAGGCTCGTCAGCGCAACCATGATCGTGGGATACCGCAGCAATCTTCTCATCAGCTTTATTTGCGCCCGCCATTATCGTATTGTCAGGTCTTCATGATCACCGATTGCCGGAAGCCACATGCGTGAATTATTCGATGAAGTCGCCGGGCAATCGCCGCTCGATCCGCAGGAGTCGGTGCGACGCGCCACGCGCGTTCCTCAGCGCAAGCGCTTCTACAAGGAGGCCGGCACAGCGGCGGCGGACGGCGGGTTTTTCGTCACGCTCGACGGCAAGCCGATCCGCACGCCCTCAGGCCGTCAGGTGGTGGCGCCGGTGTGCGCGATCGGGGAGGCCATTGCGGCGGAATGGAGCGCGCAGGGCGAGACCATCGATCCCCTGACCATGCCACTGACACGGTTCGCCAACAGCGTTGCGGAGGTCGGCGACCGCGTCGATGCCGTGGCGGACGACATCGCAAAATACCTCGGCTCGGACCTGCTGTTCTATCGCGCCGGCCATCCCGAGGCGCTGGTTGCGCGCGAAGCCGCTTTTTGGGACCCGGTGCTGGCCTGGGCGGCCAACGACCTCGGTGCCCATTTCATCCTGTCCGAAGGTATCGTGCATGTGACCCAGCCGGAGCAGGCGATCAAGGCCGCGCGCGGCGTCTTTCCGTCCGACCCCTGGTCCGTGGCGGCGCTGCACCTGGTGACGACCGTGACGGGCTCAGCGCTGCTGGCGTTGGCGTTTTGGCGCGGGGCGCTCGATTCCGACGAAGTCTGGGCCGCCGCCCATGTCGATGACGACTGGAACGTCGAGAAATGGGGCGTCGACGAGGAGGTCGCGGCCCGCCGCCTGGCCAAATTCATCGATTTCCGGGCGGCGGTGACCATTCTGGATGCGCTGAGGGCTTGAGACCCTCCACCCGGTTAACGAGAGGTTTACGCCGACGGGTTAGCCTTTGATCTGGCCGAGACCCAGACCATGGAGATATCGATCAATCCCGTTCTGCCGGTAGTCGCCGCCCAAGAGCTTGGCGGCGTGGCGCCCGAACTCGTGCTGCAGCCGGGCAGCGTGGTCAACGCCCAGGTCCTCAAAGCGCTGTCCGCCGATCTGGTGCGGATTGCGATCGCCGGCCTCTCGATCGACGTCGCCACGGAGATTCCGCTGCAGCAGGGCCAGAACCTGCAGCTCGCGGTCACACAGACCAAGGATGGTGGTGTTCGCCTCGCCATGGTCGGGCGGGGCGGCGGTGCCGCAGGGTCGCTGGGCGACGCCATCACCCTGTCGCCCGACGCGCTCGCCGATGCGGCCATGAACCGGCCCGCCATCCTGACACCCAAAAGCGTGCTAACCCCGCTGGAGCGCGCCGCCGTCTCCGCCGCCGCGCAGGCCGCGGCGACCGAACAGGACAGCCTGGCGCCGCTGTTTGCCAATCTCGGCGCGGCGGTTTCCGCCAGCAATCTGCCGCCAAAACTGCAGGCGGCGATTGCGCAGGTGCTGGCGCAACAGACCAGCCTCGATCAAAATCTCGACGGCGGCGACATCAAGACGGCGTTCGAAAAGTCCGGAATCTTCCTCGAGGCGTCGCTGGCGGCGGGGACCGTTCCTGCCACCGGCGTTCCCGACCTCAAGGCCGCGCTGATCGTGCTTCGCCAGACGCTGCAGTCGGCGCTCGGCGCGAATGCCCAAGCAACGGTCCCACAGGCTCAGGCGGCCCCGACATCGACGGGAGGCGCCCCGCAGGCTGCGCCTTCGCAGGCGGCCGCCGCAGGGCTGATACCGTCTCCATCGATCTATCCCGATG
>CADEDX010000719.1 GCA_902826195.1 uncultured Bradyrhizobium sp.
CGGCGTGACTCGGCCGCCCATGCGCTTTGGAGTGACTTACACGGCGCTGCTCATCAATGCGGCGCTCACGATGGAATTGTTCTTGCTGACAAAGAACCTGCTCGTGCTGCTTCTGGTATTGCCGCTCCACGGCGTGTGCATGCTTCTTTGCGCGAGGGATGCGCGCTATTTCGATCTCCTGCTGATGTGGGCGAAGACACGGCTCGTGGCGCATTTCTGCAGCATCCGTTTCTGGAAAGGCGCGAGTTACAGCCCACTCACAATTGATTTGCCGGATCGCCTCGGACGACGGCGACTCGCTACTACGGTGCGGGTGTCGTGAAGCGGTCAACCGCACTTCGGCGCGAGCTGCCATGTGCGTTCAGGATTCCGTTTCGCACGCACGTTTCGCCCCACATTGTGCGCACGGAGCCAGGAGACTATGTGCAGGCGTTTCGCCTTGGGGGCGCGAGTTTTGAGAGTGTTGACGATGAGGCGCTCAACAACTGGCATGAGCGCCTGAATGTCCTGTGGCGCAACATCGCGAGCGCCAACACTGCGCTTTGGGTGCATGTGATTCGCCGGCGCGAAATGCCGGCCCGCATTCCCGCGGAGAACTCTGGCTTCGCCGAGACGCTTGCCTCCAAGTATCGTGAGCGCCTGTCGACCCAGACCTTGATGGTGAACGAGCTCTATCTATCGGTGGTTTATCGGCCGGTGGCGGGGGCCGCGCCGGGATTGGTCTCCCGGCTCGCCGCGCGTCATTCATCTAAAGGCTACGCGGCGGAACTCGCCGACGCCATCGACGCCTGTGAGAAACTGGCACAGACGATGGAGTCTTCGCTCACGCGCTACGAGCCCGAGCGCCTGGCAGTCTATGAGCGCAGCGGGCGGAAGCACTCCGAGCTGCTCGAGTTCTTCAGCCTGCTTTTGAACGCGGGGTCCGGGGCGTTCCCTCTGCCTCGTGCGCCGCTCAACGAGGTGCTGGCGATGGCGCGGCCCATCTTCGGCAGCGAGGTGATCGAGTACCGCCTGGCGTCGCAGACGCGGTTCGGCGCGATGCTGGGCATCAAGGAGTACCCGACACCCAGCGTCATCGGGATGTTCAATCCGCTGCTCTCAGCGCCGTTCCCGTTTGTGCTGACCCAGTCCTTCAGCTTTCTCACCAAGGCAGCCGCTCAAAGTCTCCTGCAGCGACAGGTCCACCGCATGGCCAATGCTGGCGACTTCGCCGTCTCTCAGGCGGAAGAGCTGACCGGGGCGCTCGATGCGCTCACGAGCAATGAATTCGTGATGGGGGATCATCACTTCTCGTTGCAGGTTCTGGCGGACAGTGACGAACCCGGGCCAAAGGGCGAGACTGTCCGGGCCAAGAGCCTGAACGACGCCGTGGCGCTCGCTCGTAGCTTGCTTGCGGATACGGGGATGATTGTCGCGCGGGAGGACCTGGCGCTCGAAGCCGCCTTCTGGGCGCAATTGCCGGGCAACTTCCCGATTCGGCCCCGCAAGGCGCCCATCACCTCGCGCAACTTCTGCGCCATGGTGCCCTTCCACAACTATCCGGCGGGCAGGGCCACGGGGAACCACTGGGGCGACGCGCTGGCGATGCTGATCACCAGCGCGCGCTCGCCGTATCACTTCTCGCTCCACGCGAGCGACCCGACTGATCCGGACGGGGGGAGCCGCAAAGACACGGGCCATACCTTCATCTGCGGACCGACCGGGTCCGGCAAGACGGTATTCATCGGATTTCTGGTGGCGATGCTCGGGCGCATCGGCGCGACCCAGGTGATCTTCGACAAGGATCGGGGGCTTGAGATTCTCGTGCGGGCGATGGGCGGGGAGTATTTCGCGCTCAAGAACGGCGAACCCACGGGCTTCAATCCGTTAAGGCTCCCGATGACGCCGGACAACCTGGAGTTCTTGAAGACCTGGCTCGGTCTGCTGGTCCGGCCAGCCTCAGGTAAGTCGCTCTCGGTCCGTGAGCAGGCCGATCTCGATCAGGCGCTGCACGGCACGCTGGCGCTTCATCCGGCGGGTCGGCGCCTGTCCCGGCTGATCGAGTTTCTGGATCCGACGGACCCGGAAGGGATCTATGCGCGCCTGTCGCGCTGGTGCGAGGCGAGCGGGGGCGACTATGGGTGGGTGTTCGATCACCCGGAGGACTCGGTCGTTGATCGCCTGCAGGGCGGGTCGGTCATTGGATTCGATGTCACCGAGTTTCTGAACAGCGACGTGACGCGCTCGCCGGTGTCGTTCTATCTGTTCCATCTGGTCAAGCAGCTCCTCGACGGTCGGAAGCTCGTGTGCTGGATGGATGAGTTCTGGCGTCTGCTCGACGACGCTGCATTTGAGCGGTTCGCCAAGGATGGGCCCAAGACTTGGCGCAAACTCAATGGCGTGATGTGCCTGGCCACGCAGTCTGCGGGCGATGTGCTGGGCAGCAATATCAGCCGCACGATCATCGAGCAGACGCCGACCAAGATCTTCTTCCCGAACACCGACGCCAGCGCCGATGAGTACATCGGCGGACTCGGCCTGACCGAGCGCGAGTTCAAGCTCATCAAGGAAGAACTCGAGCCGGGTTCGCGGCAGTTTCTCGTCAAACAGGGTCACCACAGCGTGGTGTGCCAGCTCGATCTCAAAGGGTTCACGGGCGAACTCGCCGTCATCTCCGGACGGGCGAGCAGTGTCGAGCGCCTGCATGACCTCCTCCGGGAGGTGGGCTCGGACCCGGCGCGGTGGCTGCCCCTCTTCCAACAATCAAAATCGTAAGGAGCGGAGTCATGAAGCCATTCAAGAAACTGTCGATCGCGCTTGCCATTGGCGTGCTGGTAACCCTCCCACCGGCAGAAGCCGCTATTCCGGTCATCGACTTCGGGGCGATTGCGCAGCTCATCTCGCAGATGCAGACGCTGCAGCAGCAGCTCGCGACCGCGCGCAGCCAGCTGACGCAAGCGGAGCAGCAGTTGACCGCCATGACGGGCGGGCGCGGCATGGAGGCGCTGTTGAGCGGCACGCCGCGAAGCTATTTGCCTGGGACGTGGGCGGCGCTTGACCAAGTCTTGCAAGGGAGCAGTGGGGCCTATGGCGCCTTGGCAGCCAGCGTGCAGGCGTTGGTCAACCTCAATGCCATCCTGTCGCCCCAACAGGTCAATTGGCTCTCCGTCCCGCAGCGCGAACAACTGGAGGCGGCGCGCCGTTC
>CADEDX010000720.1 GCA_902826195.1 uncultured Bradyrhizobium sp.
TCGAGCGATCGGAGCTAATACCTTTTACAAACAACCCACAGCGCTGGGTATGGGTTCCGGCCTTTGCCGGGACGACGAGAGGAGAAAGCGCAACGCGCGACGCGCGTCCGTCAAATCTTGCCGTCGATGTCCCGCTGCACGCGATTGGCCATCTCGATCAGGCGCCGCCAAGCCCGCTCCAGGAACGACATCATGCGGTCCATGTCGCGGTCGCTCGGCAGCGGGATTTCGATTCTGCGCCCGCCCTCCGCCGCCTTCGGCTCGGCAGGCTTCAGCGAGTCCGATTTCGGCAAAGGCGCTTCGATCTTGCCGGGCACCGTCGGCTCCCGCGCGGCGAGTTGCGACTTGAGCCGTTCGTTCTCGGCCTGCAAGCGGACAATGTCGGACTGCAGGCGGCCGATTTCGCTGTCCATCGCCGCGCGCTCGTCGGGAACGGTGTAGCAGGCCCAGCCTGCGCCCGAATTGTTGCAGGTCGAGACCGCGCCGGTGCGGGTGTCGAGACGGAGAACGCCGTCGCCGGCCGGCGACAGCGCGTAACGGCCGTTCTCGGTTTCCGGCATCGGTCCCGCAAGCGCCTGGCCGGCGCCCGCAAGGCAAAAGGCCAGCACGATCACACCTGAAAATTTCGAGGAAGATTTTGCTCTGCGCATGCGCTTGCTCCCGCCTCAGGAGTGACCGGTTTCCCCGACCGCCGGGGCGCTTTCAAGGCGCGCAGAGCGTAATGACTTCATCCCGCTCTGCTCCTTTAATCTGGCGCATGATTTCCGCGCAAACGCGTTCCTCGTTTGTCGCGACGGAAAACCGGAAACCACTTTTCCGGATTATTCGCTAGACCTTCGAACTATAGGGCGTCCGGCCGGACTTCAATGCGTCTTCGAGCAATTCGAGGCGGTCCTGTCCCCAAAACACCTCGCCGTCCAGCACGTAGACCGGCGAGCCGAACACGTCGGCCGACAGTGCGTCCTGCCGGTTCTGTTCGTACTTGGCGCTGATGTCCTCCGCAGCGGAACGCTCCACCAGATCCTTGCCGGGCAGTCCCGATTCATCGGCAAGTTTGGCGATGGTTGCGGGATCGGCAAGGTTGAGTTGATGCTCCCACACCGCAGCAAAACCGCGGCGCAGAAAGCGGTCGGGATCGTGGCCGCCCTCGAGCGCCGCGATCACGACGCCATCGGCCAGGCGCGCATTGAAAGGCCAGTTCGCCGGCTGCAGATTGAATTTCAGCCCGCGCTTGTCGCGCCATCGCTGCAGCTCGACCATCCGGTAGCGCTGCCGCACCGGGTGGCGCTTCATCAAGGGCAGCCCACCGGTCTCCGAGAACAGATCCACCAGCACCACTGGCTTGTGATTTACCTTTAGATCGTAAGTACTTACCAGGCGCCGAAACGACTGGTGGCCGATATAGGCCCAGGGCGATTGGAACGAGAAATAGTAATCAACCTGACGTGGCATGCGGGCTCCAGAACAACGGATTTTTGCTTGGCTTTCGACATCCCAACAGAGCCCGCAAAGCTGCGCAAGATTGATCCCTGTGGCAAACCTGCTGCACTGCGATCCCGGCTCTACGGGGTCGCCGGCCAAGACTAATTAAATTCAATCAAATCAATGCAATAACCGGTTGCGACCTAATCTTGACTTGAATAGACGCGGTAAGTATGGTCCGCGCGGCTTTCAAGGGTGACGGGCGTAATTTCCATCAACCGTTGGTATCGTTTAGTGTCGTGGGCATGGCCCAGGACAAAAATGACAACGCAAGTGGCGATCGCGATCAATCGTCGTCTGACGAAGCTGCGCTTTCCGCAAGGCTCGGAAGTCTCGACCACCGATTGTCCGAAATTCGCGACAACCGGAAACTCAGGACTGATCAACCCGGAACTGAAAGCGGGGACAAGGCTGCCAGGGCTTCTGCCATGGCGCTTGGTTTCCGGCTCTCATCGGAATTGGTCGCGGGCGTTGTCGTCGGGGCGGCGATTGGCTGGGGGTTCGACCGTTTATTGTCGACATCGCCGTTCGGTTTCATCGTGTTTCTTCTGCTCGGTTTCATAGCCGGTGTGGTCAACGTGGTGAGAACTGCCGGTGCGGGTCCAGGCAGGCGCTGAGCGTCGGCGGGAAGTCATGACATTTGAAATTCGATTGCCGGCCAGGCCGGTGGATAAAGAGCCGCGCGGATGAAAATCGACCCGATCCACCAGTTCAACATCGAGCACCTCTTCACGATCGGCCATATCGGCAACCAAACGATCGCCTTCACCAACTCGACGCTCTACATGTTCATCGCGGTGGCGGTGATCTCGATCCTGATGATCGGCGGCATGTCGTCGCGAGCGCTCGTCCCCGGACGGCTGCAGTCAATCGCGGAAATCTCCTACGAGTTCGTCGCCTCGACGATCCGCTCGACCGCCGGCTCGGAAGGCATGAAGTTCTTCCCGCTGATCTTCTCGCTGTTCATGTTCATCTGCATCTCGAACCTGATCGGCATCATTCCCTACACGTTCACGGTCTCGAGCCACATCATCGTAACCGCGGCACTGGCCTTCCTGGTCTTCTTCACCGTGCTGATCTACGGGCTCTACAAGAACGGCTTCAAGTTCTTCAAGATTTTCGTCCCCTCCGGCGTGCCGATCTACATACTGCCGCTGGTCATGTTCATCGAAATCCTGTCGTTCTTCCTTCGGCCGGTGTCGCACAGCGTCCGTCTGTTCGCCAACATGCTGGCCGGCCACATTGCGTTGAAGGTGTTTGCGGGCTTCGTCGCCATGCTGGGCGTCTCGCTCGGTGCGCTCGGCTGGGCCGGCGGCATGCTGCCGCTGGCGCTCACGGTCGCCCTGACCGCGCTCGAACTGCTGGTCGCATTCCTGCAGGCCTACGTGTTCGCGATCCTCACCTGCATCTACCTCAACGACGCCATTCATCCGGGACACTAAGCGTCCGGGGAATTTCCACCCTCACTCAGTCTTATCTCTCAAGGAGCTCAAGAAATGGAACCGGCAGCAGCAAAACTTATCGGCGCGGGCATCGCATGCATCGGCATGGGCGGCGCGGGCGTCGGCGTGGGCATCATCTTCGGCAACTACCTCGCCGCAGCGGTGCGCAATCCTTCGGCGGCTCAGGGCCAGTTCGGCAACCTGATCTTCGGCTTCGCCGTGACCGAAGCGCTCGGCATCTTCT
>CADEDX010000721.1 GCA_902826195.1 uncultured Bradyrhizobium sp.
TGCTCGACAAGATCGGCTTTCGCCGCGGCATGCTGCTCGGCCATTCCGATGGCGCCTCGATCGCGGCGATCTATGCCGGCTCGCATCAGGATCACCGCATGCACGGCCTCGCGCTGATCGCCCCGCATTTCATCGTCGAGGATGTTTCCGTCGCCTCGATCGCCGAGATCAAGACGGCTTACGAGACCACCAACCTGAAAGAGAAGCTGGCGCGCTGGCACAAGGATGCCGACAACGCGTTTTATGGCTGGAACGGCGCGTGGCTCGATCCGGAATTCCGCGATTGGGATATCTCGGAACATCTCGCCTATATCCGTGTGCCGGTTGCGATCGTGCAGGGCGCAAAGGATCAGTACGGCACGATGCGTCAGGTCGAGATCGCGCAGCAGGAATGTTACTGCCCGGTCGATGTCACCGTCCTGGCCGATGCCGGTCATTCCCCGCACCGCGAGGCAGCGCGAGAGACGCTGGCGGTGATCGCCGATTTCACGGCGGCTGTGCTCGGGACGGAGGGGATGTCGGCGGCCTGAAATGGCTCTGACCCCGGCAGGCCATTAATCCCCACGGCCGCTTCCGCAAATATGAAAGAAAATGCATGTTTTGGCGATATGAGCTGGACGATGTAGAAAACATGCATTATTGTTCATATCGACAAGTTCAACAAACGCTCAAGGGTGGCTCATGGCCGGCGAAGATCGCGTCCTCGCGGGCGGCGCAAAGTACATCGATTTCCAGACCGATCCGTCGCGCTACCGGCACTGGAAGCTGGCGGTCGAGGGCGATGTCGCGACGCTGACCATGGATGTCGATGAGAATGGCGGGCTGTTCGAGGGCTATCAGCTCAAGCTGAATTCCTACGATCTCGGGGTCGATATCGAACTGGCCGACGTCGTGCAGCGGCTGCGCTTCGAGCATCCCGAGGTGAAGGCGGTGGTGGTCCGCTCCGGCAAGAACCGCGTGTTCTGCGCCGGCGCCAATATCCGCATGCTGGCGGGCGCCACCCACGCCCACAAGGTCAATTTCTGCAAATTCACCAACGAGACCCGCAACGGCCTGGAAGACTCTTCCGAAAATTCCGGACAGCGCTTCATCACCGTCGTCAACGGCACCGCGGCCGGCGGCGGCTACGAGTTGGCGCTGGCGACCGATCACATCATCATGGCTGACGATGGCGCCGCCGCGGTGTCGCTGCCGGAGGTGCCGCTGCTGGCGGTGCTGCCGGGCACCGGCGGCCTGACGCGCGTCGTCGACAAGCGCAAGGTGCGCCGTGACCATGCCGATTTCTTCTGCACCATCGAGGAAGGCATCAAGGGCAAGCGCGCGGTCGCGTGGCGGCTGGTCGACGAGATCGTCCCCAACAGCAAGCTCGAAGGCAAAGTCGCCGACCGCGCCAGGGAATTCGCCGCCGCCTCGAAGCGCAACGGCAATGGCAAAGGTATCACGCTTTCGCCGCTCAGCCGCACGATCGACGACAGCGGCATCCGCTACGGCTTTGTCGGTGTCGACATCGACCGCGCGGCGCGGATCGCCACGATTTCGATCAAGGCGCCGGAAGCCGCGCCTCCGGCCGATATCGACGGTCTGATCGCGCAGGGCGCGTCGTTCTGGCCGCTGCAGGTCGCGCGCGAACTCGATGACGCCATCCTTCATTTGCGCATCAACGAACTCGAAATCGCGATGCTGGTGTTCAAGAGCCACGGCGATGCCGCCAATGTGGTGGCCTGCGACACTTTCCTCGACGCCAACAAGGCGCACTGGCTGGTCAACGAGATCAGGCATTACTGGAAGCGGGTGTTGAAGCGCATCGACGTTACCTCGCGCACGCTGGTGACGCTGGTCGAGCCCGGCTCCTGCTTCGCCGGCACGCTCGCCGAACTCGTGTTCGCCGCCGACCGCTCCTACATGCTGATCGGCTCGCATCAGGGCGACAACCGTGCGCCGCCCGCGATCCAGTTGACCGCGATGAATTTCGGCCCCTATCCGATGTGCCACGGCCTGACGCGGTTGCAATCGCGCTTCCAGGCCGATCCGGCCGACCTGGAGCGCGCGAAGGCCACCATCGGCACGAGCCTCGATGCCGAAGAGGCCGAAGAGCTCGGCCTCGTCACCTTCGCGCTCGACGACATCGACTGGGACGACGAGGTGCGGGTGTTCTTGGAGGAGCGCACGTCGTTCTCGCCCGACGGCCTTACCGGCATGGAAGCCAATCTGCGCTTCGTCGGGCCTGAGACGATGGAATCGAAAATCTTCTCGCGCCTGACGGCGTGGCAGAACTGGATTTTTCAGCGCCCCAACGCGGTCGGCGAAGACGGCGCGCTGCGCCGCTACGGCACCGGCCAGAAGGCGCAGTTCGATATGACGCGGGTTTAAACAGAACTTCCGCCGTCATGGCCGGGCTTGTCCCGGCCATCCACGTCTTTTCTTGCTGCAAGGAAGACGTGGATGCCCGGCACAAGGCCGGGTATGACGGCAAAAGTGCGCAAAGGAGCACGCCATGAACTTCATGAACGTCGACTACTCGACCAAGATTCCCAACAACGTCAATCTCAGCGAAGATCGCCAGGTGTTGAAGGCGCTGGAGGGCTGGCATCCCGGTTACATGGACTGGTGGGGCGACATGGGGCCGGAAGGTTTCCAGCAGTCGCTGGTCTACCTGCGCACCGCCTATTCGGTCGATCCGCGCGGCTGGGCCAAGTTCGATTACGTCAAGATGCCGGAATATCGCTGGGGCATCCTGCTGGCGCCGCAGGAAGAGAACCGCGTCATTCCCTTCGGCGAGAATTACGGCAAGCCGGCCTGGCAGGAAGTCCCCGGCGAGCACCGCGCCACGCTGCGCCGCCTGATCGTGATCCAGGGCGACACCGAACCCGCTTCGGTCGAACAGCAGCGCCATCTCGGCAAGACCGCGCCGTCGCTCTACGACCTGCGTAATCTGTTCCAGGTCAATGTCGAGGAAGGCCGCCATCTCTGGGCGATGGTCTACCTGCTGCACAAGTACTTCGGCCGCGACGGTCGCGAGGAAGCGGACGATTTGTTGCGCCGCCGCTCGGGCGATGCGGACTCACCGCGCATGCTCGGCGCCTTCAACGAGGCGACGCCGGACTGGCTGTCGTTCTTCATGTTCACCTACTTCACCGACCGCGACGGCAAGATGCAGCTGCA
>CADEDX010000722.1 GCA_902826195.1 uncultured Bradyrhizobium sp.
CCAAGATAACGCGCCGAATTCTCACTGAAAGTCCCAATTCATTTGCCCCAAACCGTGAGCGACCATAAGCGATGCGATCGCGCCTGCGTAGGGTTGCGGCGCCATGCCCGCCGATTTCGGGGAATGCTGTTGCGCATCGGCCACAAGCATGGCGGCGGAATGTAGAAATGGTTGCAAATTTCCGGAGATTTGGAGCGATTTCCACAAGCTGATCGATGTTTGCAGGGGAATTTGGGATAATCTGGCGCCGTATCACGGGCGCCATGATCGTTCAGCCAACCAAACACGCGAATCAATACTGGTATTTTGCCCAGCGAGGCTACACGGCACGTCTCCAAGTCGGGATGCCGCATTTCCGGAACTATGCTCCGATCTTCATCGCCGCCTTACCGGTACGAATGTGATCGCATCGGATGTTGCATTGACGCAGCACAATCAGCCGATCTGGCACTTCATTGGCCCATGCACGAAGGCGAATTGGCGAGTTTTCTCGTCCCCGGGGGCTTTCTACTCTGTAGTCGCTCCACTGCCCTTCTTCCATGTGTGTGTTTTTCACCACTCCGGCCCTTAAAGCGCTGGCGCGCCTCCCTTCGCGCGTGGCGCGAGCGGCTGTAGGGTTGATTGTACGGCTGGTCACGTGCTCTATTGCAGTAGGAATCTCAATCGAAGGAGGCGAGCCGGTGAGCAAAGTCATCTGCGTCTTGGCAGCGACACTGGCAGTTATTCTTTCCTCGTCTGGCGATGCATCCGCCGACAGCATGGCGGTGAAGCACCACGCCAAGAGGGGGGTGGCGGTACATAAATCCGTCGTGCGCCCCGCTTGCCCGGATCCGTACTCGTGTTCTCCGCTGTATGGCGCTTATGGGCCCTATGGCGGTGCCGCATACTGGACCCGATATACGTACTCAGGCTGGTATCGATAGGAATCAGCGGGCACCGCAGGGGGGCAGACGGTAGCGATAGTTCGCACGCCCGATATTTGATCACCCCCTGCCAAGACCATACAAACATCGCGTTCGCTTTAGTCCGGCCTCTCGAAGGGCGGCTGTGGTGCGCGGCCTATCTTAATTAAGCTCGGCGGCAATCACCCCTTGACGCCCAATGCAAGATTATCTCGCTGATTTGGAAAAGTTCGGTGCGGACGCTGCCGAGTGGCCTTGATCATAGACCTTGCCACACAGCCCGCGAAGCGCGAGCCATTCGATAGGTTGTCGGTGCATCTAAACAGTCCTCCGTGAAATATCCCGAAGCGATTGACTGGCAATAGAAATTGCTGGAATGGCTTCGATTGGATTTGCCGGAAACTGGGGCTCCGGGGCCGATTATCTTGCAAATTGAAATTTGAGATTCCCTCGAATCCGAAGCCGTGATTCTGTACTCCCGAACCTGATAGGAGAGATTCGATGCGGCCACGGGAGCGGCGGGAGGGCGGTGAGCAGGATTTGTTTCGCTCGCGGCTCGACCAGGTGATCAACATGGACCACGCGCTGGCCAAGCTGGCGCGGACGATCGACTGGGGCTTTCTGGAAGAGAAGTTCGGCGCGGTTTACACCGATGGCTCCGGCCGGCCGCCGCTGCCGACCCGGCTGATGGCGGGGCTGGCGATTCTCAAGCACACCTACAACCTCAGCGACGAGGTGGTGTGCGAGCAATGGATCGAGAACCCGTATTACCAGTACTTCTGCGGCGAAGAGTTTTTCCAGCATCGGTTGCCGCTGGATCGCTCCTCGATGACCCACTGGCGCAACCGCATGGGCGAGGAGCGGCTGCAGGCACTGTTGCAGGAGAGCCTGGCGGTCGCAACCAAGACTGGCGCGATGAAGCCCGGCGATCTCGCCCGCGTCAAACAGCCTTGCCGATCAAGTTGAGTAGGCAATGCTTGCCGAGCGGAAATCTTGACGGCTGGCGTTTCAATAATGGGGCAGCGTCGCTTGCCCAATCCGGCACCAAGTTCACTGCAAACTTTAGGCAAAATGCATCGGCGACATTAGCAATCATCCTGCGCGCCGAACATTGGGAGTCAAGTTAGGTAAGATTTCGCTCGTGGTAGTCATGGTCAGTGTCGGCGTCTTGCTCGCTATCGCAGCAGGCCAGGTGATGATGTAAATCGAAATCGCAGACATTGGTTCTTGCACTCCCTCCCAATTCGCGAAAGGATTTCAGCCGAGGCTCTTTCTTTGCAACCCGTCCAATGGTTCAGCCGTTATGTCTTGCGTTCGCCCTCGCCACGGAGGATAGCTATGCGCACGATTTTGGCTTCAGCCACCGTTCTTGCGGCTTTCGTAGGTACTGCCCTGGCTGCAGACCGGCCAGTTACTGATGATGAGCGGGCGAAACTTGTATCTGCGATTACGGCTGCGGGCTGTTCCGGCGGCAAGATGGAATGGGACCAAGGCGATAGAGAGTTTGAGGTCGACGATGCGATTTGCGAAGGTCGTCGGTACGAACTCAAGTTCAATCCCGATTACTCGCTTAAGAGCAAAAAGCTGGACAGCTGATAGCATCCGAAAAAGGCGCAGGACGCATAGGGGCCGCCCCAGTTGGCGGCCTCTTTCTTCTATAGATGAAGTCGCTAGTTGGTATTTAACGAAGTACTACGGCGCTGACCATTTCGTTAGTATGAGGCCTTTTTCGTAAATGGTTTTGACAACGGTCTCTCGGCCCGCTTCTTCGCTTCTTCCATTTCAAGGGCGGTAAGCATATCGCAATAGATGCATATTAGCTCGGTTCGCCCTGTTGGGCTTCGCGCCGGCACCATCCGTCTTCCGCACTGCAAACAACGCGTTACGCGGTCCACACTGACCTCCAGGGCAACCGTGCCTAAAATCCTCGCGAGGAACCTTGGTTCCGTCGCTGCGTGGCAGTTTTTTTGGAGAGAATGGATGGGGGTGAAGTTATTGAGAAGGTCATGCGCACCTATGCTCTGATGGTTACTCTCACACCAGCAGAAGAACGGGCTGCGCGGGAGCGCCTTGAGCAATTTCTGGAAGGCAAGTCGGACGACACGCGTCAGCTCGTCGTGGAAGGTGTCAAATTTCTTCGCGGAGACCGAACATCGCGGACACGGCGTGCCTGAGCCCGATTGCAAGATTTGCCCAGGTAGCGGTTGGGTTTCGCGAGCCACCATCCTAAGCGTGCTGGAGGAGGGAGAAGCGAGGCTG
>CADEDX010000723.1 GCA_902826195.1 uncultured Bradyrhizobium sp.
GCGAATAGTCGGACAATCGCCGAAACAGAGAGCCAACGTCCTTGTTGCCGTAGCTCTGCATGGCATCAGCAAGCTGGTCGAAGCGCAACATCGCCTCTTCCTCCAGTTTGATGGCGTAGGCGAGAAACTCCTCGACGGAATTCATGGACCGGCTCCCCTTTACGATGACATGTCGCGGGCTCAGGAGACGGAAGCCTCGCCTGTCGGCAGCGGGTGCTTCTGCAGCCACTCCTCGCGCGTGATCCAGGCCTCGAGCACCTGCACGTGCTCGGCTTCTTCCTGGGAAAATTCCTTGGCCGCCGCGCGGATGTCCTTATCCCCGGTGGTGCCGGCAATCGAATAATAGAATTCATATCCGCGCCGCTCGCCGACCAGCGCCGCCCGCAGTGCATCCAGACGGGAGAGCGACGGATCGCCGGCCCACAAAGCCGTGCGCTCGGGCGTCTCATGGTCGGGCCAGGCGTAGTCGGGCGGAATGAATTTTGCGACGTCCGTCGCCGCAGCGCGCTTTCGGGCCTCGGCGAGATGCAGCCGTGAGAAGCCCGCCAGTTGCGCGAACAGCTTCGCCACCTCGTGATTGCCACAGGCTTCCATCGACGCCGACAATTTATCGAAATGCAGCGCGGCGTCCTCCTCGACCGTGACGGCAAAGCCGTGGAATTCTTCCAGCGAAGCGATTTGCACACCGCCCTTGTAGACCTTGGCGGCGGGTGTGAGGTATGGCGCCTGCGCCGGCAGCGTTTTGTCGCCCTCGAACGCCACGATGATGTCTTCGTTTCGCACGAAGCACTGGCATGCGAGCCGGTAACGCGGCGGCATGTCGTTGACCTCGGCCTCGACGATTTCCTCCTTCGTGATCTTGCCGAGCTGACGCAGCATTTCCTTCTCTTTTTCGGTCAGTGCGATCCCGTGCTTGCGGTTTCCGGAGGCCAAATGCTTGACCTCAACGAGGCACGAGCCGCATTCGCCGTCCTGACAGTCGAACGGAATGGGAATCTTGTGAGCCTTGGCGACGGCCAGGATGGTGCCGCGGTCGCCAGCTATCGCATAGACGGTGATGTCCCGCGCCATGACGGGCGAAGAAAATGTAACGTTACTCATCGCATCCTCCTGTGTTGAGGCGGGCTGTGGCTGTTTGCCTATCTCGAAGTTGCGGCGGGTAAGCCATGGCAAGTTGATTTGCAGAAACGCCCGTGGGGCCACCGTCAGGGTAGCCCGCCAACCTCAGAGCAACTCGTGTGCCAATCTGGAAAATCCTTTCGGGTTAGGCGGTTAGCCGTTTGGAATGCCGCCAGCCAGTGAAAAGGATATGGACTGTGTGCGACTTTGTCGGAGTGGCAACAGTCGGATTGGCGTGTTCCGCTTCGATCAAATGAATCGCAAGGGCTAGTCCGGGACGGCTCTACTTTGCATGGGGTTGTTTTCGCGATTTTGTGTCTGAACCCTGCGATAAACCGCTGAAGCGCACCGCGGCGTGGGTCAGCCGAGCGGAACGGCATAAGGCAGCGGCTTTCCGGCAAAGAACGCGGTGAGATTTTCGATCACGCAGTTCTGCATCGCGACATGCGATTCCAGCGTGTGGCCGCCGATATGCGGCGACAGCACGACATTGGGCAGCGCGGTCAGCGCGTCCGGCGCCTGCGGCTCTTTCGCAAAAACGTCGAGGCCGGCGCCGGCGATGGTCTGGTCGGTCAGCGCTGCCACCAAGGCCTGCTGGTCGATCACCGAGCCGCGCGCAATGTTGACGACATAACCGTCCTTGCCAAGCTTTTTGAGGATCTCGGCATCGACGGCGTGGTTGGTGTCCTCGCCTGCCCGCACCGCAATCATCAGGACGCTGCACCATTCGGCCAGCGCGCCGAGCGTGGGAAAATAGCGATAGGGAACGTCGCGCTGGCTGCGGCTGAAATAGCCGACCTCGGTCTCGAACGCGGCGACGCGCGCCGCGATCTTGCGGCCGATCTCGCCCATGCCGTAGACACCGACCTTGCGGCCGAGCATGCCCGCCTGCGGGCGCATCATCGGAGAGGGTTTTGCACCCGCCCAGTCGCCGCTGCGCACATAATCGTCGGCCGTGAGCAGCCGCCGCGTGGCCGCGAGCATCAGGGTGACCGCGATGTCGGCAACGGACGCCGCGTTCGCCCCCGGGCTATGGCCGACCGCAATATTGCGTTTCGCCGCCGCCGCCAGATCGACGCCGTCATAGCCGGTGCCGTAACAGACGATGGCGCCGAGTTTCGGCAACAGGTCCATCGCCTCGCCAGGAAGCCGCGTGCCGCCGGCCGTGATCATCGCGCGGACATCAGCGAGTTGGTCGGCGGAGAAAACGTCTTTGGGCGACTTGCCGGCGGCGTTCAGGATTTCGAACCGGTCCCCGAAGCGCTCCAGCTGGGCCTTTGGAAAACGCGAATAGGCCAGGACCTTCTCGGGCATCGTTGTTCTTTCTTGTCCATAGCGTTTTCGAGCGAAGTGGGCACCGGTTCGCGTGACGAAAACGCGTCAGACCGAAAATGTCATCCGTCGCGATGACGAATACGCAAACCAGCCATAAACGCAAAGGGCGGAACCGGTCACCCGATTCCGCCCTTCAATATTCACGTCGCGTGCCAGCAATTAGCCGAGCAGCGTACCCGGCTCGACCTTGACACCGGGGCCCATGGTGGAGGAGACCGCCACGCGCTGGATGTAGGTGCCCTTGGCGCCGGCAGGCTTCGCCTTCGACACCGCATCCGCGAGCGCCTTGACGTTCTGCACCAGCTTCTCTTCCGAGAACGAGGCCTTGCCGACGCCGGCCTGCACGATGCCGGCCTTCTCGACGCGGAATTCAACCGAGCCGCCCTTGGCGCCCTTCACGGCGGTGGCGACGTCCATCGTCACGGTGCCGATCTTCGGGTTCGGCATCATGCCGCGCGGGCCGAGCACCTTACCGAGGCGGCCGACCAGCGGCATCATGTCCGGGGTGGCGATACAACGATCGAAATCGATGTTGCCGCCCTGCACCCTCTCCACCAGGTCTTCGGCGCCGACGACGTCAGCCCCCGCAGCCTTGGCTTCCTCGGCCTTGGCGCCGCGGGCGAACACGCCGACGCGCAGCGTGCGGCCGGTGCCGTTCGGCAGGTTGACGACGCCGCGGACCATCTGGTCGGCGTGGCGC
>CADEDX010000724.1 GCA_902826195.1 uncultured Bradyrhizobium sp.
AAGAGCGGGGAGAGGAGAAATAAGCATCGTCGCCGCTCATGCAAGATCCGACACTTCCCCATCCGGCAGCCCGAACTCAAACGTGTTGAGCGTCATCGATACCATGGTGTAGTACCCGCACAGCCCGATCACCTCGACGATCCCGCGTTCGGTCAGCACCTTCACCGCCTCATCGTACAGCGCCTTCGACACGCCCTTGCCCTCGTGCAGCGACTTGGCGAGGTCATAGATCATCTGGCTCTTCGGATCATCGAATTTGGGCGTGCGGCGATCGCGGATGTCCTCAATGATTTTCGGGTCCATGCCGCCCTTCAGCGCGAGGCGCTTGTGCGCGAACCATTCATAGTGTGAAGTCCAGTGCCGCGCTGTCACGAGGATCGCGATCTCGGACAATTTTGCCGGAAACATCGTGTTGAACCGCAACTGTTCGCCGAGCCGCGTGGCATGCCGCGCCATGTCCGGGCTGTTGAGCCAGGCCATCATCGGCGCCGGCGGGGCGCCGCGCTTGCCGGATATCGCTTCGTCGTAGGTTTCTTTTTGCTCGGGGCTCATTTCGCCAGGCGAAAGCAGTTTCAGCCGCATGCGCGTTTCCTCTTGTTTTTCAACCGTTACCGCTTGCGCTTACACCCGATTGCGCGTCATGACCACCGTACCGGCGGCATGGGCCGATGCCAGACATAGGTTGAATTCCGCCATCTGACCGCTAAGGTCGATGGCAAATATCCAAACTGGAAACGCCGACATGTCCGATCTGGAAACATTCCGCCGTGAAACCCGCTCCTGGCTAGAGGCCAATTGCCCGCCGGAGATGCGGCGTCCGATGACCTCGGAGAACGACACCTATTGGGGCGGGCGCAACGCAAAGTTCTCGTCCGAGCCGCAGCGCCTCTGGTTCGAGCGGATGCGCGACAAGGGCTGGACCGTGCCGGACTGGCCGAAGGAATATGGCGGCGGCGGGCTCGATCGCGCCGAGCACAAGGTGCTGCGCGAGGAGATGGCCGCGATGGGCGCCCGCGCGCCGCTGTCGAGCTTCGGCATCTGGATGCTCGGGCCGGCGCTGCTGAAATACGGCAACGACGCGCAGAAGAAGGAGCATCTGCCGAAGATAGCTGCGGGCCTGATCCGCTGGTGCCAGGGCTATTCCGAGCCGAACGCCGGCTCCGACCTCGCTTCGCTGCAGACCCGCGCGGAGAGCGACGGCGACGACTACGTCATCAACGGCCAGAAGATCTGGACGTCCTATGCCAACTACGCCGACTGGATTTTTTGCCTGGTGCGCACCGATCCCACGGCGAAGAAGCATGACGGCATCAGCTTCATCCTGTTCGACATGGCCTCGAAGGGCGTGTCGACCAAACCCATTCTCCTGATCTCGGGCTATTCGCCGTTCTGCGAAACCTTCTTTGACAATGTCCGCGTGCCGAAGTCGCATGTGGTCGGCACCGTCAACCGCGGCTGGGATGTCGCAAAGTACCTGCTGCAGCACGAGCGCGCGATGATCTCGGGCATGGGCGAGCGCGGCGTCGGCCGGCCGCTCGGCCAGGTCGCCGCCGATTCCATCGGCGCCGATACGCAGGGCCGGCTGGATGACGCGATGCTGCGCAGCCAGATTTCGACCTTCGAGATCGACGAAGCCGCGCTGTCGGCCGCCGCCGAACGTGCGGTCGATCTGGCGAAAGCCGGGCAGTCGCACCCGGCGTTCTCCTCGGCGATGAAATATTACGGCACCGAACTCAACAAGCGCCGCCACGAAATCCTGATGTCGGCCGGCGGCATCGACGCGCTGGAATGGGAAAGCGAGCGCTCGAAGAACGGCGCCCGCCCACGCGCCTGGCTGCGCACCAAGGCCAATTCGATCGAAGGCGGCACCTCAGAGGTGATGCTCGGCATCGTCGCCAAGCGCATCCTCGATCTGCCGGGGGCGTGAGCTCCAACTGTTCTCTCGCGTCGTCCCCGCGAAGGCGGGGACCCATAGCCACCACGGCCTGAGGCTTGCGTGTGACGCCAGCTCCATCCGTCCTCGACAGGCCGTGGTGGCTATGGGTCCCGGCCCAAGGCAACGACGAAACAGCTTAATTCGCTTCTGAACCGGAATTCTCCAATGCCCCTCGTCCTCACCGAAGAACAATCCATGCTGCGCGACAGCGCGCGCGGCCTCATCAGTGACAAGGCGCCGGTGGCGCATCTGCGGGCCTTGCGCGACAGCAAGGATGCCACCGGCTTTTCCCGCGATCTCTGGAAAGCCTTTGCCGACATGGGGTTCACCGGCCTGCTGGTGCCGGAAAACTTCGGCGGCAGCGGTTTAGGCTATGTCGAGGCCGGCGTGGTGATGGAGGAAATCGGCCGCACGCTGATGCCGTCGCCGTTTCTGTCGACCGCGGTACTGGCGGCCTCCGCATTGTCCCGCGGCGGCAGTGAGGCGCAAAAGTCGGCGCATCTGCCGAAGATCGCGGACGGCTCGCTGCTGGCCGCGCTCGCGGTCGATGAAGGTACAAAACATCGGCCGCTGCAGATCAACCTCCAGGCGGTCCGCTCCGGCAACGGTTTCAAGCTCACCGGCGCCAAGGCGCTGGTGGTCGACGGCCACACCGCCGATCTGCTGATCGTCGCCGCCCGCACCGGCGGCGCCGCCGGCGAGCGCCATGGGTTGACGCTGTTCCTTGTCGATCCGAAGGCCAAGGGCGTTGCCATCGAGCGCACCGTGATGGTCGATGCCCACAACGCCGCGCGAATCGAGTTTTCCAATGTCGAGGTCGACGCCGATCACGTGCTCGGCGAAGTCGATCAGGGCGGCGCGCTGCTGGACGGCGTGCTCAACGGTGGCCGCGGCGCAGTCGCTTCCGAAATGGTCGGCCTGAGCGAAGAGGTGTTCAGCCGCACCGTCACCTACCTCAAGGAGCGCAAGCAGTTCGGTAAATTGATCGGCGAATTCCAGGCGCTGCAGCACCGCGCCGCCGAGCTCTATATCGACATCGAGATCACCCGCGCCGCCGTGCTGAAGGCGCTACAGACGCTGGACGGCGATTTCGATTCCGCCGGCGCCGCGGTCGCGGTTGCCAAGGCCCGCGCCGGCACGACGGCCACGCTGGCGGTGCAGGAGGGCGTGCAGATGCACGGCGGCATGGGCATGACCGACCAGTT
>CADEDX010000725.1 GCA_902826195.1 uncultured Bradyrhizobium sp.
AGTATTCGCAGCCGATCCGGATCAAGATGGTGGGCGTGTGGGATACGGTTGGTGCCCTCGGCATTCCTGCCTTCAGCATTGAAGGTATCAGCCGCTCCACATTGGGATTCCTTCACACCGGGCTTCGACTTTCGATTGAGAATGGCTACCACGCGCTCGAGATCGACGAGCATCGAAGAGCTTTCGCTCCGATGCTGTGGAGCGTAAGAAAGCCGAAAGATCCAGATGCTGTCTTTGCGGTGCCTCGACTAATTTCCAGCGTGGAGCAGCGATGGTTTGTTGGCGCTCACGCAAATGTTGGGGGAGGCTGTCTAAGCGATCTGCTCGCACAAATCCCACTGCGCTGGATCATGAAGAAGGACCTCGTTACACGGGCTCGCGTTCCGCATTGATGTGGAGCTCGATGGCGATGTGCTCGGTGCTCAGATCTCAGATTCGTACAAGGATTTCATGAGCGGTGCATACTGCAAAATGTCCCGCCGACATTACCGACCTATCGGTGCTGATCCTGAGGAGCGCGAGTACGGCACGCATAGGAACGTCAACGAGACGATCGACAGCTCGATATTCGATCGTTGGCGCAACGTGCCTCAATATCGCCCGCCTAACCTAGGTGACTGGGCAAAGCGCAAGTGTGTCGACCTCGCGAACTTCAAGCAGTCCGTAAACGCTGATGACCCAAAAATAAGCGCGCCTGATTGAGATCGCGATAGCCGGCGAGCGACAGGACTCGAACCTGCAACCAGACCGTTATTGAGCGGCGCGATAACGATCGTCTTCGTTGATGTTGCTATCTTTGTTTCAGTCCGATCGCATTCATTGCGCTTCGTTTGGCTCGTTCCTCGTGCAAAACCGGTGCGGTCACGCCTGCTAGTGCAGGCGAGTCGGGATTGACATCTATAGATCTCTATCGCCGAACTCTTTTCAGGGTGATCATCGAGCGCATCGACTTGGTCCTCTCAACTGAAACAGGGGTTCGATTCCCCTAGGGAGCGCCATAAATTCAATTAGTTAGCGGACCGACGAAACTGCGTGTCCAGTTTGTGTCTCGTCACAAATATTTATCCTCGCGTTAAATGCTCGCTTTTGCAAAGCACAGATCGACCGGTTTCAGTTGTTGTAGAACCGCAGTGTAGACCCAAGGCGGGACTTGCAGCATGTCCAAGTTGCCCAACATTCAGCCGCCGGCGGAAACCCAAACCTCAGCCCGCCATCGCTTGATTTCCAAAATGTCATTCCCACATCGCGGCCATGCCTCACACGCCGACTGCCCTGGCTTCGCCGGGTTGGATTGAACCTCACGCCGAGCTGCTTCGGCAGCCTCCCGCGGGCCAGGTGCTGTACAAGGTCATGAGCGTGGAGAATTGCATCCGCTCGATCGAAGGCGGCTATCTGCATTTCAACCGCGTCGATTCCTACAAGGACTTCCCGGACGCCGACTGTCACGACGGCGAACAATTGCCGGACGACCCCGCGGGCAACGCGGCCGCGACCTTTGAAAAGGCGCCGGGCTTCTCGACCGCCCATTACTACGACCGGTCGCGGTCGCGGACATACGCCTTCTCAGCCGCGCTCGAAGACACCGATCACGTGAGGACCTATGGTGGCGGCACAGCCAGGGGCAACGTCGGTCTGGTGTTCGACTTCGACAAGTTGCGGGTCACCCTGAACCGGAAGTTGAGATCAGGTGGAGCGTCATTGGAATATAACGGCGTCCAGTGCCGCCAGATCTTCGACCTGAACTACGGCATCGTCGACTACGTCGATTGGGCGAGCCATCGCGCAAACGAGACCCGGTTGCCCAACCCGATTATGTATGCCTATCTGAAGGACAGACGGTTCGCCGAAGAACGCGAACTGCGCATCTCGCTGTCCGCGCTCGGGATCGGCAAATTCGTCCTGGGGGATGGGAGCGAGATAGCCTTTCCCCAGCACTTGCACCTGGACTTCGATTTCAGGGCCGCTGTCGCCGACAACACGATCCGGGAGGTCATCGCCGGCCCTCGTTGCGACGCGGATTTCTTCGAACGGAGCTGCGCTGGCTCGGCGCGGACCTTGTGACGGGTAAGCCGCCGTAATGAATGCCCCGATCGACCATCACTTCATCCCGGCGTTTTTCCTCGCTCAATGAGCTGACGGCGCCGGCAAGCTGGTCGAATACACCATTAAGCATGACAAGGTGATCGCGAAACGCGTCGGGCCGAGGGCGACGGGGTACGATCAGCATTTGTACTCGTTCCCGGAACTGCCGCCCGATGCCGCGCATTTCCTCGAGGCCGTTTTCTTCAATTATGCGGATCGCGTAGCTGCGGATGCGCTGCGAAACCATCTGCCGGTGGCGCCGTTGCCGTGGACCGTCGAATTGATCAGCGCTTGGTCGCGCTTCGTCATCGCGCTGCACTTGCGTCATCCCGACGCGATGCCGGAGCTGCGTGCTGCTGCGAAGTCCGTGTGGGATGGGGGTGGCGATGCGTACCAAGCCCAGTATGAGGCGATCAGAAAGTCCAAGGACCCGCCGACCTTTGACGAGTATCTCGCGGTGCGCGATCCATTGACCCCGACCAAGGTCAGCGTCAACATGATTGTGAAGGTGTTCGACAACGAGATTTTGGGCAAACACCTCAATAACATGACTTGGGGCGTGATCGATGTCGGTCACTGGCCGTACCGCTTTCTTCTATCCGACCGCGCGGTCGTGTTCGCCAATCTCAACAATGCCGACGGGGTTGCGTATCTGCCGATCGGCCTCACCAAGATTCTCGTGGCCGTCAATACGCCCGACCGGCTGCAGCAGTTGCGCAACCTGCCGCCCCCGCGACATTGTTCACAACTCCAATCGGTTTTTAGTAGGCCGAGCTCGCCGTTTTGTCTGGGCCCATGATGAATCGCAGAGCGCCTTCATTTCGAAGCGTATGTCGAGGCACATGCAGCCAACGCCGCTTTTCCCAAGCCTTGGGCTGCCCTAGTTGTCTCTCCAATCGTCGTCGTCGATGGGAGTCCGCGTTTTTCAATGTCCGAAACGGTCGGCCACGTTGAAGGAATAGCGCTGTCCGTGTGCGAGATTTCGCGGTCTCGGCCATGGTTCGGATCTCGGGAGCTGCGCGTTTCAAACTGGCTGGACCCGTGGGAACGCACAC
>CADEDX010000726.1 GCA_902826195.1 uncultured Bradyrhizobium sp.
TCCTTGATGTCGCAATTGCCGCCATGCTCGCGCGGCGGCACGGTGCGGGCGCCCTCCGCGCCGATCTTGGCCTTGGCGTCGCCCTTGGCCTGGCCGGCATGCGCGGTCGCGGCGAATGGCGGATTGGCGAGGCCCGGCACCCGGGTCGGGTTGGTCGCGATCAGCGCGTTCTCGCGCTCGTTCCAGGTCGCCAGCAATTTCGGATCGGGCAGACAGCCGATCAGGCCGGGATGGATCAGGCCGGCGAAATTCACGCCGGGAATGTGCCGCGACGAGGTGTAGAGGCCCTTGATGTCCCAGATCGATTTCTGCGCCAGCGGAAAATGATCGGTCAGGAAGCCGCCACCATTCTGCTTGGAGAAGAAGCCGTTAAAGCCCCACAGGCTCTCCTTCAGCGGACCGACGTCGAGCAGATCGACCACCAGCAGATCGCCGGGCTCGGCGCCCTTGACGCCGATCGGTCCGGACAGGAAATGCACGATCGAAAGATCGATGTCGCGCACGTCATCGGCGGAATTGTTGTTCTTGATGAAGCCGCCGGTCCAGTCATAGGTCTCGATGATGAAATCGTCGCCCGGGCTGACCCACGAAACCATCGGAATGTCGGGATGCCACCGATTGTGGATTTTGTCGTTTTCGTAAGCCGACTGCGAAAGATCGACCTTGATCAGTGTCTCTGGCATCAGATGCTCCCCTTTTTACCAGTCAATTGGCTGTTCACTTCCCGGACTCTTTAAACCGACAGATATTTCGACACTTGCGCGGCATCGACGCTGTCGCGCGGGTCGTCGCGGACGATCTCTCCGTTCTCGATCACGAGCACGCGGTCGGCGATATCGAGCGCAAAGCTCAGCACCTGTTCGGACACGACGATTGACAGGCCGCGCTCGTCGCGAATCCGCTTCAGGGTGCGCGCCATGTCCTTGATGATCGACGGCTGGATGCCCTCGGTCGGCTCGTCGAGCAGCAGCACCTTTGGCTTGGTGGCGAGCGCGCGCGCGATCGCGAGCTGCTGCTGTTGTCCGCCGGAGAGATTGCCGCCGCGGCGGCCCTTCATCTCCAGCAGCACCGGAAACAATTCGTAGATATCCTCGGGCACTTCCGTGCCGCCGGACACCACAAGGCCGGTCTCGATGTTCTCCTTCACCGTCATGGTCGAGAAGATCATGCGGCCCTGCGGCACATAGGCGAGGCCTTTGGCGACGCGCTCATAGCTCGGCAGCGCGCTGAGCTCGGCGCCTTCCATGCGGACCGAGCCGCTCTTGGTCGGCAGGATGCCCATCAGCGACTTCATCAGCGTGGTCTTGCCCATGCCGTTGCGGCCCATGATCGCGACGATCTCGTTGGGCGCGACGGAGACATTTAGGCCGTGCAGCACCTCGCTCTGGCCGTAAGCGACGTGAAGATCCGAAATAGCCAGCATGCCCTGCTCCCTCATTCCTTTCGCATGATCTTGTCCGGAAACCGGACGCCACTTTCCGGGATCATGCGCTAGTGGCCCAAATAGACTTCGATCACCTTAGGATCGTTCTTGACCTTCTCCATCGTCCCCTCGGACAGGATCTGGCCCTGGTGCAGCACCGTGACCTTATGGGCGATGTCCTCGACGAATTTCATGTCGTGCTCGATGACCAGCACCGAGCGGTCCTTGATGATGCGGTTGAGCAGTTCGGCCGTCTTGGCGCGTTCGGACACGCTCATGCCGGCGACGGGTTCGTCGAGCATCAGGAGGTCCGGGTCCTGGATCAGCAGCATGCCGATCTCCAGCCACTGCTTCTGGCCATGGCTCAGCTGGTCGGCAAAGGTGTCGAGCCGGTCCTTCAGAAAGATCATTTCTGCGACCTCGTCGACGCGTTCCTTCACCGCCGCGTCTCGCTGGAAGGTCAGCGAACCGAACACGGTGCGGCCGCGCGGATAGGAGATCTCGAGATTCTCGAACACGGTGAGGTCTTCGAACACCGACGGCGTCTGGAATTTCCGGCCGACGCCGGCCTGTACGATCTCGTTCTCCTTCAGTTTCGTCAGCTCCTTGCCGCGAAACTGGATCGACCCGGAGGTGGCGCGCGTCTTGCCGCAGATCAGGTCGAGCACCGTGGTCTTGCCGGCGCCATTGGGGCCGATGATGACGCGGATCTCGTTTTCCTCGACATAGAAGGACAGATCGTTGACCGCCTTGAAGCCATCGAAGGAAACGGTGAGCGCTTCGACCGCGAGCAGGAACTCCTTGGGCTGGGAACCGATGAGCATGATAATCTCCTCACTCCGCCGGCGCGCCGTCGGCGACGGAAGTGTCGCTCCAGCCGTTCTTGGATTTCGGTTTTCGCATGGCGAGCAGCCGGTCGATCCGCGGCTGCACGTAGTCCTGCCAGAGGCCGGACAGGCCGTTCGGGAAGGCGAGTACGCAGGCGATGAAAAGCGCGCCCAGGCCGAAAAGCCAGAGCTGCGGGAAGGATTCCGAGAGGCTGGTCTTGGCGAAATTCACCAGGATCGCGCCCCACACCGCGCCGAAGATCGACATCCGGCCGCCGACCGCCGTGTAGATCACCATCTCGATCGACGGCACGATGCCGACGAAGGATGGCGACATGAATCCGACATTGAGCGCGAACATGGCGCCGCCGATCGCGGCGAACACGGCGGCCATGCAGAAGGCAAAAATCTTGAAGTTGGCGACGCTGTAGCCGGAGAAGCGAACACGGTCTTCCTGTTCGCGCATGGCGACCAGGATGCGGCCGAGCTTGGTCAGGCGGATGAACTGCGCGATGCCGATGCAGGCGAACAGCAACACCACTTCGACGAAATACAGGATGATCTTGGCGTGGTCGGGCCGGATGTCCCATCCCTTGAGGGTGCGCAGGTCGGTCATGCCGTTGATGCCGCCGGTATAGCCCTGCTGTCCGACGATGAGGATGGTCAGGATCGCGGCGATGGCCTGGGTGATGATCGCGAAGTAGGTGCCGCCGACCCGGCGCTTGAACATCGCGGTGCCGATGATCAGCGCGAACAGCCCCGGCACCAGGATGATGGCGAGAATGGTGAAGGTGAGGCTGTGGAACGGCTGCCAGAACAGCGGCAATGAAGTGATCTGGTTCCAGTCCATGAAGTCCGGAATGCCGGGCGTGGACTGAATCTT
>CADEDX010000727.1 GCA_902826195.1 uncultured Bradyrhizobium sp.
CGGCGTGCTTGTCGTGCGGTGCAGGATCGAATTTCTCAGCCATGGGGGTTACCTCCGTGGCCGGGCTAACGCGCCATATTCACGCGGGTTCCATTTCCTGCCTTGGCCAAGCCGGGGGCTGCGTGTATCAGGGAGTCAGGACGAGCACACGCCCTGCAGGAACTATCCCATTGTCACAGAACCCAGCCGTAAAACCCTTTATCGAAGTGCTGTCGGGCCGCAGGCAGAAAGTGCCGCCGGTCTGGATGATGCGCCAGGCCGGGCGCTATCTGCCGGAATATCGCGAGCTGCGCGCGAAGGCCGGCGGCTTCCTCGACCTCTGTTTTACGCCGGAATACGCCGCCGAGGTGACGCTGCAGCCGATCCGCCGCTTCAATTTCGACGCCGCGATCATCTTCTCCGACATCCTCGTGATCCCCTATGCGCTCGGCCGTTCCGTCCGTTTTGAGGCCGGCGAAGGCCCCCGCCTCGATCCGCTGGACAAGCCCGATCAAGTCAAGACGCTGGCGCGCGCGGCTGACTTCAGCAAACTCGAACCGGTCTATGAGGCGCTGCGCCGGGTGCGCCGCGAGCTTGCGCCCGAAATTGCATTGATCGGCTTCTGCGGCGCGCCGTGGACGGTGGCGACCTACATGGTCGCGGGCCAGGGCACGCCCGACCAGGCGCCGGCACGGATGATGGCCTATCGCCATCCCGAGGCATTCGCTCAGATCATCGACGTACTGGTCGAGAACTCGATCCAGTACTTGCTCGGCCAGCTCAAGGCCGGTGCGGATGCGTTGCAGATTTTCGATACCTGGGCCGGCGTGCTGCCGCCGCGCGAATTCGAGCGCTGGTCGATCGAGCCCGCAAAGCGCATCGTCGCCGGCGTCCGCGCCCAAGTGCCCGACGCCAAAATCATCGGATTCCCCCGCGGCGCCGGTGCGCTGTTGCCGGCCTATGTGGAAGCGACCGGCGTCAATGCCGTCAGCATCGACTGGGCGGCCGAGCCATCACTGATCCGCGAGCGCGTGCAGAACCTGGTCGCGGTGCAAGGCAACCTCGATCCGCTGGTGCTGATCGCAGGCGGCGCGGCGCTGGATCGCGCCGTCGACGACGTGCTGGCGAACTATGGCCAAGGACGGCTGATCTTCAACCTCGGCCACGGTATCCAGCCGGAAACCCCGATCGCGCATGTCGAGCAGATGCTGGCGCGGGTGCGGGCGTATAAGGGGTAGCCGCGTCGCTGCCGTACCTCACACCGGCGCGGACGGATTTACCGGAAGGCCCATGAAGACGCGCCCGGTGAGTTCAAAGGTCGGCGGCGCAACCATAATGTGCTGCGTGGCCACATGGCCATCGCGAAAGCGGCGCTGCAGCGGCGAGGACAGGAACACCGACGAGCCGCCGCCGAGGTCATACATGCTGCGCACGACATCGGCCGCCGTGCGTGTGGCGTGGGTTGCAGCCAGGCGAAGCGTGGCGCGGTGCCGCATTTCGATGGCGCCGCTCTGGCGCGCCAATTGCCAGGCCTCGTCGACCGCTTCGTAAAAGAAGGCACGCGCGGAGCGCAGATTGGCTTCAGCGATGGCAAGCGTCGACTGCGCACTATGGCGTTCGGCCAGCGTGCGGCGCGAGTCCAGCGGCTGCTTGCCGCCGGCCAGTTCCACAAGATCCTCAATGGCGCCGCGGCCATTGCCGAGCGCGACCGCCGCAATGCCGAGCGCCAGCAGACCGAAAAACGGGAACGCATAAAGTGCACCGGATGCGACCGGAGCATTGTAGGACACCGCGCGCTCGCGCGGGACCCGCAAGTTGGAAACGACCATCTCGCCCGAGCCGGTGCCGCACAGGCCCGACGAATGCCAGGTGTCGTTCAAGGTAGCCGCTTCTGCAGGAAAGCTCAGGCGGCGCTCTTCCGGCAATCCGTTCGCCAGCTTTCGCAGTTCACCGTTTTCCGTGACCAGGGCGCCGCCGATCAGCCACCGGCAATTGGCTGAGCCCGAGGCCCATGCCCAGCGGCCATTCAGGAGATAGCCGTCGCCGTCGATTTCGGCTTTCCCCATCGGCGCGAACACGCCGCCGACGATGCAATCCGCGGGGCCGAAGATCTCCCGCGCCAGCGGCGCCGGCAAATAGGCCGCCGTCACGCCGGAGGTGGCGCCGATCATCACGCACCAGCCGACGGAAGCATCCGCCGCGCCGGCGGTCTCAATCGCCCGCAGCATCGCCGCTGGTTCCAGCTCCAGCCCGCCAGCCTCCTTCGGCACGGCCATCTGGAAAAGGCCCGCTGCAGCCAGGGATCGCGCCAGATCGGCCGGCAAGCGGCGCGCCTGCTCGATCTCCGTCGCGCGGGCGCGGATGGCCGGGACCAGTTCGTGGATGGCGGCAAGGATGTCGGCCATGTGATGCGCTACCGCGCGTCCTCCAAAATCATATCCGACGCCTTCTCGGCGATCATGATGGTCGGCGCATTGGTATTGCCCGACATCAGGTCTGGCATGATCGACGCATCGACCACGCGCAGACCTTCGATGCCGCGCACGCGCAGGCGCTGGTCGACGACGGCCAGCACGTCGCTGCCCATGCGGCAGGTCGAGGTGGGGTGATAGACCGTGCTGCCGGTGCGGCGGCAGTAATCCAGCAGTTCGTCGTCGCTCTGCACTTTCGGACCGGGATCGACCTCTGCGACCGCATAGGCCTTCAGCGCAGGGGCTGCGAGGATCTTGCGCAGGATGCGGATGCCGTCGATGAAGGCGCGGCGATCGGTCTCGGTCGCGAGATAGTTGATGCGGATTTCCGGCGGCACCGAAGGGTCCGCGCTCCTGATGCGAAGCGAGCCGCGGCTTTCCGGGCGCAGCTGGCAAACCGAGGATGAGAAGCCTGAGAGCGCATGCAGCTTCTCGCCCATCTTGTCGGTCGAGAACGGCAGGAAGTGAATCTGGATGTCCGGCGACGCCAGCCGCGGGTTGGTCTTGAAGAAGGCGCCCGAGGTGCCGGCGGCAATCGTCAACGGCCCTTTGCGAAAGGCTGCGTACTGAAGTCCTGCCATCATCTTGCGGATCGGATGATTGACGATATCATTGAGCGTGACCTTTTGCGCGCAGCGCGTGACCAGCCGAACCTGCATGTGGTCCTGCAGGTCA
>CADEDX010000728.1 GCA_902826195.1 uncultured Bradyrhizobium sp.
GAACCGTTCTTCTCACATCAGCCAAGTTCGGCAAACCTCGCGCCACACGAAGGAATGTGGGCAGTCGAAGAGTGGCGGATCAAACGCCATTAGCGAACCCTATAAGAGCAAGGTCCGCGTCGAATGCCTAGACGAGGCTATGTTGGGTGATCTTAGTCCGGCCCTGCAACTTACTGCCAGGCGGATTCGCCATTACAATATCGAACGTCCCCACTCAGCGCTTGGCTGCCAGACGCCCACCGCGTTCGCGGCCGCACGTCAAACTGAAGCGGGATTCGCGGTTGCTTCAGCCGCCCGAAAGGGCAAACTCAACCCGCGGGGTCCTCGCTTGGCATGGATGGACGTCGGGGGCACAGCTTTCGCTGCGGACTGAACAACAGTGCAAATGTCAGTTATCTGGAACTCGGAGGCCAAAGAAGTATGAAGCGTCGGGATTTTCTAGGAGCAACTTTGTCCATGGCTGGATTGGCCGCGTGCGACAACAACGGAGTCAAAGCTCCATCTGGCCAAGGTAATGTTCATGCTCGAGAGGGATCAACCGAGGAGACGGCTGATCTGCTAAGCGACGAGGATCACCTTGATACAGTGATGCTAGAGATTGCGGCGCTCGCCAATACTGATGTTCAAGTGCTACTCGACGAGTCGTCTCAGATAACCACGCGTTCTGAGATTTTGCCCAATGCGATGACCCCAACCTTCTCCGTGCCGCCGGTATCTGAAGCGCTGCGTTTGCGGTTGAGCGGTCGGAAATACTCGCTGCTGGAACAGAGCGAAAAACCCCTGCCGGTTTGGCCTGAGCCAAATCGTGCTCCGGACTATTTGCACCTAACTGGTTTTGGAAATCCTGCATCGAATTTTACCATTTCGAGTGATCACCTTAGGACGCTTGCTGCTCGCAACTCGTTCGAAATTCGCCGCAGCGATCCCGTAGTCGTTTTCGGTTTGCGGGGGTGCAACTTGGAGGACGGCGCAAGCGAAGCAACCTGGTCCCCCGAACATAAGGTTTCACTTTCTACGCCAAATCATCTCGAGCTTAGGTGTCTAATCGGACTGTGGCGTCAGGGGGATGGTCAAATCGCTTTGTTCAAAAGCGCCACGGTTCCCTCCGCTCAGAACATCTACATGGTCTTGTCGGAACAAGGTGCGGGCACAAGTCTCTTGCCAACCGGCTTGTATAACCTCCGGCGCGGCAACCATAAGGCCTCCAAACCAGCAAGGGTGCAGCGTGGGGCTCTGATCATGCAGGATGAGTACGCCGTGCTTCGAACCGCAGCTGAGCTGACCTACGATCCTTTTCTACCGACAACAGCGTGGACACGCGGAGCGGCGCACAATATTCACGCCGCTGGTTTGTCGCGCGATTTTGACTCAGCCGGTTGTCAGGTGATCGAGGGCACATACTTAAAGCCGACACGGCTTAGGGCCCAAGGAGCTTGGGATACCTTTAGAAGGTACGCCGGAACAGTAGATGCAGCGGGTGCTGAGCCGCCCTCGACTGATCAGGCCCTCTTCCAATACATGTTGCTTACTGGTCAGGAACTCGCGCTGGTCGATCAAGGTGGCGAGCGTTTTGGCCAAGAATATCAGCCGCTTAGGTTTGGGAGCTCTGGTGTTCGTGTGGCCGCGCTTGAGGATCTATTGATATCCAAGCACAGCAAAAAAGTTTCGGGGATTAAAGCTTCCGGACGTTTCGATATGTTGACCACATTTGGTGTGCTTATTGAAAACAAACCAAAATTGGGAGACTTCGGATCTCATATATCATTTTAATGGCTTAGGATGTGCCCACACAAAGTGGACCGTTTTGAGCGGGAGTGTTTCGTCGTACTCTGCCTGGTTTGTAAGAGTGCGGCGAAGAAGGCAGCGCAGTTCACGGACGCCCAGAAGGCGTTCTTCACCAAGCAGGGCGAAGAGGCCATGCCGGTGGCTGAGGTCTGCCGCAAGGCAGGGATCAGCCTGGCGATCTACTTTGCGTGTAAGAAGAAGTACTCGGGTCGGATGCCTTCAGAGATGCGTTGGCTGAAGTGGCTTGACGACTGGGACGGCCGGCTGAAGCGGATTGTCGGGAATCTCTTGCTCGACATGGAGATGCTGCTTGCTGTTGCCCCTGATAACTCGTCCATTTGATGCTAGGACCCACCCTAGTTAAAACACCGGGTGGTCCGCGGACGAGAAATGAACTTAAGACCGAGTCTCTGGGGACGACTTTTCAGCGGTGCGGGAAAGTGGAAACTCACTCTTATTGGCGATGATTTGGTAGCGCTGATCGGCGGGGTTGCGACGCGAGTACCGCTGGGAGAATTGAAGGACCTTCGTTCTGCGCGACGAGGGCTTTGGCAAGAGTTCGTGGTCGACACGCCCGGAGCGTCACATCGGCTCGTCGGCATGAGTCGCCAACAAGCGGTCGCCTTTCAAAAAATGGTGCTCGATCAAGTTGTCACGAGGGGGATGCTAACGGTCAGACGCGCGGCCTTCGAAGGGCATATAGGAGACGCTCATCTCGACGAGTTTATGGTTCAGCGACGTTACATCTCGCAGCGCGATGTGCGGCGTTGGATTGGTGAGTTGACCAAGGCAAATGCTTCTGCAGCGGCGTTGGTTGCGCTTTTGGAGCGCCCGCTATTCTTGGCGAATGTAGCTTTCGGGTCTCTGCCGCCCTGGGCAGTGCGATTCCATGATTTAGTGAACGGGCCACACTCCGAACTCGCTCGTCGAAACGAGCAGTACGTTGAAAGTGAGCTTGTCCGGATGGAGGAGTTCTTCAACACGTTGGAACGCCTTCCGCTGACGCCAGAGCAGAGGCGTGCAGCGGTGATAGCGGAAGACCGAAATCTAGTTGTTGCTGCGGCGGGGTCCGGAAAGACCTCCGTCGTGATTGCAAAGATAGGCTACGCGTTGACCACTGAGGCATGTCGGCCTGCCGGGGTTCTCGCGCTTGCCTTTAACAAGACGGCTGCCGAAGAACTGCGTGAACGTAGTCTTCAAAGGCTAGCGGCAAAGGTCGCTGACCTTTCGCAGATCCGGGCTCAGACGTTCCCCAAATTGGGCCTGGAGAGCATTGCTCCAGCGGAAGGACGACAGCCTAGTGTCGCGCCTCGGGTCAGCGCACGCGC
>CADEDX010000729.1 GCA_902826195.1 uncultured Bradyrhizobium sp.
ATTGCCGATACCGGAGTGGAGTGAGACCCATGGTAACGGGCTCCGTGAGCGTTCTTTGCCGGTGGTCTGCAGTCTCTCAAAGGCATATTGGTTTCCGAGAGCCCGACGGCCTTCCGTCGACGGCTGCTGTTCGTCAGCAAAGACGCACTATCTCGAGCCTGATCCGATACCGGTTTTCCGAGCCAGGCCGAAACGTCACTTTTCCGGATATTTTCCTGATCAACCCACCTTCGCCCTTGCTCCTGACGGGATAATCCGGAAATCGCGGTTTTCCTTCAGCCAGACGGCGCGTTCGTCGCGCAGCAGGGTGCGGCGGACTTTTCCGGAATCGTCGCGCAGGCCGACGCTCACGGTCTCGAAGCTTTCCGGGTGTTTGTAGCGGCTGAGCCGGTCGGCGAGGAAGGCGGCTATGCCGTCGGCCACGGCTTGCACGTCGGTGCTTGGGTCAAGCTCGAGGATGGCGTGCACGCGCTGCCCGAATTCCGGGTCGGGCAGGCCGACGACGACACAGGAGCGCACCTCGGGATGCTCCGTTACGGCCGCCTCGACTTCCGCTGGATAGATGTTCGCGCCGCCGCGCAGGATCATGTCGGCGAGGCGGTCGCCGAGATAGAGATAGCCCTCGGCATCCAGCCGGCCGATGTCGCCGAGCGATTCCCAGCCGTCGGGGCGGCGCTTCGGCTCGGCGCCGAGATAGTGATAGGTCGAGCCGGCGCCGTCATTGGGCAGGAAATAGATTTCGCCGGTCTCGCCGGTCGGCACCTCGTTACCATCCGCGCTGATGATGCGCAGGCGCGACGTGTCGCCGATCTTGCCGACCGAGCCGCGGTGCTCGAGCCATTCCACGCCCGATATGATGGTGGCGCCCTGCGCTTCAGTGCCGCCATAGAGTTCGTAGATGCGCTCAGGGCCGAGCCACTCGATCCATTTTTCCTTCAGCCAGGGCGGCATGGGAGCCGCCATGTGAAACACGATTTGAAGGCTCGACAGGTCGTAGCGGTTGCGCACCGAGTCGGGCAGCCCCCAGATCCGGTGCATCATGGTGGGCACGAAATTGACCCATTGCACCCGGCTGGCCTCGATCAGGCGCAAGCATTCCTCGGCATCGAACTTGACGAGGCCGGTGACACGCCCGCCATGGAAAAGCGCGGTGTGCGAAACGATGAAGGGCGCGTTGTGGTAGAGCGGCCCGGGGTTGAGCAGGGAAGCGCCGAGCGGCATGCCGAGTGCCGCGGGACCTGCGGTATCGATCACGGCGGGCCGGTGATCGAGGATCACTTTGGGACGTCCGGTCGAGCCGCCTGATGTCATCGCCTTCCAGTAGCGCGCCACCGGATTGTTGATCGGCTCGTCGGAAAAGCCTTCCGGAACGAAGTCCGCGGGGAGCGAATTCGGTGCATTCCAGTCCGCCTGGCCGCCGACCACCAGCGCCGGCTTGAGGATATCGAGCACTGCGGCGGCCTCGCCGCGCGGCAGCCGCCACGTCAGCGACGTCGGCGTCGCGCCGCATTTCCACACCGCGAACGTCGTCTCGAAAAACTGGTTGCTGTTCGGCAATCCTATGGCGACGAAGTCGCCGGGCTTGACGCCCTTGGCGGCGAAGGCGCGGGCGCGGCGGTTGGCGTTGCGTTCGAGATGCTCCCAGGTCAGCGTGTCGGCGCCGTGGCTGAGCGCGATGGTGTCGGCGGGCTTGCGCTCGGCATACCAGCGCGGGACGTCAGCAATGGGAATGAGCATGGGCGTTTCCGTTGGCGGGCGTTGATGCCGCTCTTGTGCTTCCGGACGAGGCGAAACGCCACCCGGTCCAGGTACTTCACCAACAGGAACTGTGGGGAGTCAAGACATCCCGGACCCTACGGATCGAGCTCGGTGTCCCAATACAAATAATCCAGCCAGCTATCGTGCAGATAGTTCGGCGGAAACAATCTTCCGTTCCGATGCAGCTGATGCACCGTCGGCGCGAACGGCGCCTGACGCGGAAACATCTTGGCTTGCTGCGGCGTCAGGTTGCCCTTGCGCAGGTTGCACGGCGAACAGGCCGCGACGACGTTTTCCCAGGTGGTCTGGCCGCCTTTGCTGCGCGGGATGATGTGATCGAAGGTAAGGTCGTCATGCGCGTGGCAGTACTGGCAGACGAAGCGGTCGCGCAGGAAGACGTTGAAGCGGGTGAAGGCGGGATGCGTGGTCGGCTTGACGAAGGATTTGAGCGACACCACGCTTGGAAGCTGCATCTCGAAAGTCGGGCTGTGCACCGCGCGATCGTAATGCTCGACGATGTTGACCCGATCGAGGAACACCGCCTTGATCGCGTCCTGCCACGACCAGAGAGACAGCGGGTAGTAACTCAGCGGCCGGAAATCCGCGTTCAGCACCAGCACCGGCCAACCGCCCTGCGAGACATGTGCGTTCAAGTAACGCTCCTGACCCCCATGTTAGCTGCGAAGCAGCATATGCCCTGCATACTACAGGCAGCGTGACGGGATTGTGAAGAGCGTTCCGGGGCTTATCCGCTGACGCCATTGTCCGGGCCCAAGTTGCATCGGGGCCGTGAAGACCGCTAAACCGGTCCGATAGGCATCGCTCGGCCGCGCGCGGACCCCAGGAATGGCTAATCCTTCACGTTATCTTGAGGCACCGCGCCGGCTACGGGCGTTCGTTCGCGCCCATGAAACCAGCCTGGTGGTTCTGGCGGCCATGATTGGAACCCTTGGCGGGCTGGTGGTACTGGCGATGAGTGTGGCGGTCGCGGCTCTGCATGCCCTATTGTTCAACATCAGCATCACGGATCGGCTTTCCAGCCAGCCGAGCATCGAGACGCTGCGGGCCGTGCTGGTTCCAAGCCTCGGCGGCTTGCTATTGGGCGTGGCCCTGCTGGTACTGCTGCGCTGGCGGCCCGCGAGGGAAATCGACCCGATCGAGGCCAACGCGCTGCATGGCGGGCGGATGTCGTTTCGCGGCAGCGTTATCGTGGCCTTGCAAACCACCTGGTCCAGCGGGGTCGGGGCGTCGGTTGGCCTTGAAGCGGGATATACCCAGCTAGCAAGCGGCCTTGCTGCGTCGCTCGGCCGTGGATTTCACCTGCGCCGCGCCGACCAGCGCATCATGGTC
>CADEDX010000730.1 GCA_902826195.1 uncultured Bradyrhizobium sp.
CCCCTTGTTGAAGGCGAGCGCCATCGGGAACGGGAATTGCTTGGTCTGGTTGACGCCGATGGTTGAGACCGTGCCCTGTTTTCCGGCAAGCGCGAGAGCCAGTTTCAGCGTCGCGTCAGCTCCCACCGCCTCCACCACGCTGTCGGCGAGGCGGCCCTGCGTGAGCTCTTTCAGCACGGCGCGCTCATCACCCGGCGGCAGGGCGACAGCGCCAAGCCGTTCGGCCATCGCGCGACGTTCCGGCACGAGGTCGACCGCAAAGACGCGCGCAGCGCCCAGAGCGAAAGCGATCTCCACCGCCATGAGGCCGATCGGCCCAAGGCCGACCACGGCAACCACACTGCCCGGACGGATGTCGGCATTGATTGCGCCGAGATAGGCGGTCGGCAGGTTGTCGGTCAGCATCAGCGCCTGCTCGTGGCTGAGCCCTTCGGGAATGATCGCCGCATTCTGGTCCGCATGCGGCACCATCACCGCTTCGGCCTGGCAACCGGGGAGTGCGTGGCTGAGGCCGTAGCAACCTGTTGCATTGAGCGGGCAGCGGACAGCGTCCCCCGCCCGGCAAGCGGCGCATCGTCCGCAACCGACCGCGGCGGAGATCATCACCTGGTCGCCTACCTTCAAGGTTTCAACGCTGGCTCCGACCTCGACGATTTCGCCGACGGCCTCGTGCCCGACACAGAAGCCAATGTCATCGCTGAAGCCATGACCCTGATAGATATGCAGGTCGCTGCCGCAGATGCCGCACGCCTTCACCCGCACAAGCGCTGCGTGGGGTTTCGTCACGCGCGCATCGGGAATGGACTCGAAGCGGATGTCCTTGGGTGCGTGGTAAGTGAGAGCTTTCATGGGCGGCCTCCGATTTCAGAGCTTACGCCCGGATTGGAATTCTGCGCCACAGCCCAGTCAGCCTCGCCGAAGCGCGGGATCAGCCAGGATTCACTCTTGCTCGTCCCAACAAAGGGTCAGCTATACTTCTTCCACACAGCGGTTTCGCCCAGCCCGGCCACAAATGCCGCGTGGGCGGCCTCTTCCTCCTGGCGTACGCGAGGAAGAAGGGGTTGGGGTCGCGGCTGGCGGGGCGCGTAGATCACGTGAGCGGCGCGGCCGCTCCCGGCCCCGGAATTGGCGAATTCGAACTTCCGCTCGCGACCGCCACGCAGTTCCAGGTACGCCATCGCCAGAAGCTGTGCGTCGAGCAGCGCGCCATGCAGAACGCGATCCTTGATCGAGATGTCGAAACGCTTGCAGACGGCATCCAGCGAGGCCGGCGAGCCCGGCCGGTGTTCGCGCGCCAGAACCAGCGTGTCGATGAAACGTTCCTTTGGCAACGTCGGGCGGCCAAGGCGCGCCAGTTCGGCGTTCAGAAACCCGCGGTCGAATTCGGCATTGTGCGCCACGATCGGGGAGTCGCCGAAGAAATCCATCAGCTTGTCGACGACCTGGTCAAAGCTCGGCTTGCCGCGCAGCGTGTCGTTGGTGATGCCGGTGATGCGCACCGTCGCCTCGGACACCGGGCGGCCGGGGTTGATGTACATCTGGAACTCGCGCCCTGTCGGCAGGTAATTGAACAGCTCGATGCAGCCCACCTCGACGATGCGGTCGCACTGCGCCGGATCGATGTGATCCGGGTTGAGGCCCGTGGTTTCCGTATCGAAGACGATCTCGCGCATCAGCCTGTCTTGTCTTGTCCGCCTGCCGCCCTCGCCCGCAACTCGGCCAGGATTTCATCGACGCGCTGTTCGGCGTGGGCGAAACCCTGACTGGTATCGATGACAAAGTCGGCGCGGCCCCGCTTCACCGAATCGGGAACCTGCCGCGCGAGTATCGCCTCGAACTCTGCCTCGGTCATCTGGCCGCGCGCCATGACGCGGGCCTTCTGCACATCCGGCGGAGCGCTGACCACAACAATTGCGTCCGCGCGCTTGTCGCCGCCGGTCTCGAACAGGAGCGGGATGTCCAGCACCACGATCATTTGGCCATCGGCGTGGGCCTTTTCGAGGAAGGCGAGCTGCCGGGCCCCGACAATGGGGTGGACGATGGCCTCCAGGCGCTTCATCGCATCCGGATCGTCGATCACGCGCTGGCGCAACTTCGGGCGGTCGACGCCGCCATCAGGACCTTTCACCCCTGGAAACGCCTGTTCCAGCGGGGCGACTGCCTCCCCTCCCGGCGCGTAGACGGCGTGGACCGCCGCATCAGCGTCGTAGACCGGCACCCCGCGCGCCGCGAACATGGCGGCGGTGGCGGATTTGCCCATGCCGATGGAACCCGTGAGCGCCAGCTTGATCATGCGCGCGCCGCCACGGCTGCGCGGCAGGCCTTGAGTGCGCCCGCCTGGTCGGGCGTCACGCCAAACCAGAGGTAAAACGCCGCAGCCGCCTGCCCGACCAGCATGGTCAGACCGTCATGCGGGGCCCATCCCGCGTCAGCTGCTGCCTGAAGCGCCGGAGCCGCGGCCCTGCCATAGCTGAGGTCGAGAAACGGGCGGCCCTGTCCTGGCGCAAGTTGCGGCAGGTTTGCGCCGGCGTGGCCGAGACTGGCCGAGTTCACGACAATATCTGCCGAAGCGGAGAGCGCCTCGACTTCGGAGAGGTTCGCTGTCACCGCGTGCGGCGCCAGTTCATTCGCAAGAGCAGCAGCGTTGACCAGCGAGCGGTTTGCAATCGTGAGCTGGGCGCCGGCCCGATTGAGGGAAACCACCACCGCCCGCGCCGCGCCGCCCGCTCCGATCAGAAGGACACGCAGGTTCCGCAGCTCTTCTCCGGCTACGGCGCGCATCGCCATCTCGAAGCCGGCAACATCTGTATTGTGGGCAGTCCATCCGTCCCCATCACGCACAAGCGTGTTCGCCGCGCCGACGATGCGCGCCTCGAGCGAAGAATTCGCGCTTGCTTCAAGAGCTGCGAGCTTGTGGGGAAGCGTGACGTTGAGGCCTGAATAGGCGAGCGCCATATCGCGAAGGTCAGCTGCGGCGGTTTCCGATTTCAGATGCACGCGCTCGTAATGCGCGTCGAGAGCAGCCTCCAGCATCCAGGCATTGTGGATCAGCGGCGAGAGCGAGTGCGCGACCGGATCGCCGACGACTGCATAGCG
>CADEDX010000731.1 GCA_902826195.1 uncultured Bradyrhizobium sp.
TACCTGCGCGATGGCGTCCGCCGAAGGATCGAGCCCAAACCCGTGCGCGCCGTTGGCGCCGGCGAACACGAGCGTGAGACCTGTCGCGCCATTTTCGAGATCGTGCAGCGCCTGGGCGTTGGCCGCCTTGGCGTCGGGATGGTCGATCCGCTGCATGATCTGCCACGGCGCCGCCGCGGCGCGGCCGGCGACGGGTGCTGCGCCTTTGGCGCGGCGGTAGATCGGATCGATTTTTAGCCCGTCGGCCGTCTTGCTGACCAGTTTCTCGAATGGCGCGCCCTTCAGCACCCCGTCGACCAGCTTGTGCCAGTCCTCGAAGGTCGCCTGCGGAAACTCCGCCGCCAATGTCAGTTCGTCGGTCTTGGTCATCCCACCCATTATTCCCTGGTCGTCGTCTGATTTGGCCGGAAATTGCCACGCCGCGCCCGCCAAGCCAAACGGTTGTTTTGGGTATTTGCCGGGTCAGTCCAGGCCGGTCAATTCAGCTCGGGCAGGCGCTGGATACCCTCGGTCGAAAGCTGCGCCAGCGCGTCCGAGACGTGGCGTCCCGCAATGATACGGTCGGGCGCGATCTCGGCCAGCGGCACCAGCACGAAGGCGCGTTCGAAAGTGCGCGGATGCGGCAGGGTCAATTCCGGCTTGTCGAGCCTGAAATCGTCATAGGCGATCAAATCGAGATCGAGGGTACGCGGCCCCCAGCGGGTTTCATGAGCGCGGTCGCGGCCGAATTTCTTCTCGATCTTGTGCAGCGTGAACAGCAGCGCATGCGGATCGAGGCTGGTTTCGATCTCGATGCAGGCATTGATGAAGGGGGCCTGATCCTGCTCGCCCCAGGGCGGGGTGGTGTAATCTGACGAGCGCGCCAGCAGGGCGGCCTGGGTCATGCCGCAGATGTTGGCGATGGCCTTTTGGAATGTCGCGCGGACGTCGCCGACATTGCCGCCGAGCGCGATCAGCACGTCAGCCATGTCAGGGCGATGGCCGCTTGCGGAACAGCACCACGCCGACATCTTCGAAGATCGCGGCAATGGGCGCATGCGGCTTGTGCACGGTGACTTTCACCGCATCGATGCGCGGAAACGATGCGAATATCGCGTCGGCCACCGCGCCGGCGGCGCGCTCAAGCAGCTTGTAATTGGTGTTCTTGAACGCCGCCGTCGCGGTTGCCACCACGCTGGCATAGGACACGGTGTCGGCGAGGTGATCGGTGTGCGCGGCTTGCGAGAGATCGGCCGCCAGTTCGAGGTCGATGACAAAACGCTGTCCGACTTCGGTCTCGTGCTCCATCACGCCGTGGCGGGCATGGATGACGACGCCGGTGATGAAGATCGTATCGCTCATCCCTGTTCCCTGATTGCGGCGGTGACGCGCAGCGCCTGGACGGTCTCGGCGACGTCATGTGCCCGGATGATCCGCGCCCCGTTCTGGGCTGCCAGCAGATGCGCGGCAATCGAGCCGCCGAGACGTTGATGCGGTTCCGACGGCGTCACCGTGCTGATGAAGCGTTTTCGCGAGGCGCCGACCAGCAGTGGAAATCCAAACGACTGCAACTCGGTCAGCCGCGCCAGCGCCGTCATGCTCTGCTCGGGGGTCTTGCCGAAGCCGATGCCGGGATCGAGCACGATCTTGTCGGGTGAAATGCCGGCGCGCGCGGCGATGTCGAGCGAGGCTGCAAAGAAATTGGCGATGTCCTGCATGATGTCGATATCAGGATCGGCGCTGTCGCGGTTATGCATGATGATGACGGGCGCATTGCGTTCGGCGACTACTGCGGCCATGCCGGTATCGCGCTGCAGGCCCCAGACATCATTGGCGATGGCCGCGCCCTGATCGAGCGCCCAGGCGACGACGGCGGATTTCTTGCTGTCGATCGATACGGGAACGCCGAGCGCGACGACATCTGGCAGCACCGGCTGCAGCCGCTGCAATTCTTCGTCCGCCGAGATTGGTTGCGATCCGTACGGCCGGGTGGATTCCGCGCCAATGTCGATGAGGTCGGCGCCCTCGGCCGTCATCCGCCGGGCTTGCGCCAGCGCGCGCTCGGGTGCGGTGAACTGCCCGCCGTCGGAGAATGAGTCAGGCGTCACATTCAGCACGCCCATCACGGCCGGATACGGCTTTGACAGCAGCGCAGGCAGCACCGGACGACCGGCCGGACCGGCTGCGGCGGTGGGTCTGGGCTGGGCGGCGATCATGCGGTCGCTTTGCGCGGTCCCCGCCGGGGAGTCAAGGCACCAGCGGCGGTTCTCGGGCCGGCCTGACGGGCTTCAGTAGCTGATTTTGGGCGAGAGCTTGCGCGCCTGTTCGATCAGTTGCTCGACCGACCTTTCGGAGGGCAGGACGCGGACGAGTTTGCGCTTGGTGTTTACGTCTTTAATGTTCTGGGCCAGCCGCGCCGGATTGCGCAGGGCGAGTTCGCGTACCGTGGTGACGCCGGCGGCCCGCACCAGGCCTACCTTGGCCTTGCCCATTCCGGGAATTCGCATGTAGTCGGAAAAATTGGCCCATTCGAGCAGTTGCTGCTCGCTGATGCCGGTCTTGGCGGCGAGCGCCTTGCGCCCCTTCACCGTGCGGGCGGCCTCCAGCAGTGCGTCGGTGGTGCGAATGCCCAAAGATTTCAGTTTCGAGGCAGAGTAGGCGCTCAAGCCTTCGATCGCGGAAAGGGGATAAGTCATGATGCTCGATTAAACAGGAATGTGCTGGTGCCGAACTTGCGCGTACTTTTGCTATGCGAACTGGCTGAGGCCCGGCGTCCCCGAGATGATTTCGCCCATTTGATCTGCCCCGATTTTGTCGCGTCCGAACTTGAATAGTTCACGCGCCACGCCTTGAATCTCGTTCATGCCCAAGCCGAACGCCATCAGCCTCGTGCCGACGGCCATCAAGCCCCCACCCATCAGCCGCTGGAAACCTCCATTGCTGGCGGATGCTGCAATCGCAGCTTCGGCACCCGGAATTTGATCGATTAGGGCCTGAACCTTGTCGGAGGGTCCCTCGTTACGGAGAAAACCGAGAACGATGCCGATGGTTTTTTCAGCGACAGCGCTATCGATGCCGGCCTTGGAGACCAGCCGCTCAATCAGTTCGTCCATATT
>CADEDX010000732.1 GCA_902826195.1 uncultured Bradyrhizobium sp.
GCTGGTCCGAAGCAAGGAGCGGTTCCCGAGGACTTTGCAGCGCGCGCACTCGTTGGCGGCAACTATCGTCTTTCGGAGTATCGCGGTGATGTCGTCGTGCTGCTGTTCTGGGGCACCTGGTGCGGAGAGTGCAGGGCGTTATTGGGCGACGTCGATCGACTCTGGCGCACCTACAACTCTGCTGGGCTCATGGCCCTGGGCGTCAATCTGGATGAGAAGCCCGAGGCCCCGACTGCCTTGATCAAGGCAACCAGTGTCAGCTTTCCAAGCATCAGAGACGGGAGCAAGAAGATCGCACGCGGCTTCGATGTCGATGCGTTGCCCATGATCGTATTGCTGGACCGGGAAGGACGGGTGCGCTTCACGGTCAGTGGTTCGCGGACGGGCGATCCCGGGACCATCGATATGATCCGGCGCCTTTTGGACGAATGAGAGGGAGCCATTGAAATGCTGAGTGATGCGGGCGCACTCCTGAAGGCCCACTTTTGGCCTTCGCGTTGGTGCGCGAGGTTCGGTGTGGCCGATCCCGTGCGTGGTCTGATCGCTGCGTTTGCCGTCCTGGCGTTTGCCGTCGCGTCCCTCGGGCCATCGCGCGGCCGGGCGGATGATCTCTCGCCCAACGGCGGTATGACTACCGCTGTGGCTGGCTCTGTTGCAGACACCGGTGATCCCACGCCGGCGTCCGATGGCGAATCGACCATGAGCGCTGCGGCGCCGCAGACTTTTCAGAGTCTGGACGAGGAAGCGCAGACGCTCAAACAACAGGTCATGGACCTGAATCGCGAGCTCTTCATGCTCGAGGAGGATCTTCTTTTCCCCGCAACGACTCAGGTCGCTGTGTACGTCTCGTACGATGTAGGAACGTTCTTTGTGCTCGACTCGGTACAGGTTCGTGTCGACGACAAGGAGGTCGCAAACTACCTGTATACGAGCAGGGAAGTGGATGCCCTCCAGCGAGGTGGGGTGCATAGAATCTGGCTCGGCAATCTGAAGGTTGGTCAGCACGTCGTCACCGCATTCTTCACTGGCAAGGGTCCGCACGACCGCGACTATCGGACCGGCGCCACGATCCAGGTCGAGAAAGGTGTCGGGGCAAAGTACCTCGAGCTGAAGATCAGCGACCGACAGCAGAAGCTGCAGCCCGAGTTCATCGTCAAGCAGTGGGACTGATCAGGCGATGCAGTCCGCGATGACGTTCCGCGTCATGTCATTGTTGATCGGCGCCGCATTGGCGCCGGCTTGCGTTCACGCTGCTGACGCTGCGACGCAACCGCGGGCGCCTATTGCAGAGACATCTCTGGCCCCGACCACCGTGCGCTCACTGCACTACGGTGACGTACTCTTCCACTTCTACCAAGGAGATTACTTCAACGGGATCGTGCGACAGACCGCGTTTCGCGACCAAGGGCATCTGGCGCCACATCTGGAGGACGCTGATCTGCTGCTCGGTGGTATGTACCTGTCGTTCGGTCAATATCGACAGGCGGAGGAGCTGTTCAACCGCTTGCTCGATCGACCGGCGACACCACAGCCCGTCCGCGATCGCGCCTGGTTCTTCCTCGGCAAGGTTCTGCACGAACGCGGTCAATGGTCCCGATCGGAGCAGGCGCTCAGGCGCTCCAGTGGCAACCTGCCACCTGATATTTCAGCCGAGCGCCAGCTGTTGATCGCTCAGAATCTGATGCAGCTGGGGCGCTTCGATGAGTCCATCGCCCACCTCAAGGACTGGGCAGGACCGCCGGTATGGATGGCCTATGCCCGCTTCAATCTCGGTGTCGCCCTGATCCGGACCGGACGTCTCGACGATGGACTGCGGATCCTGGAAGAGGTCGGCGCGGCGGTCGCGGATGGCGAGGAATTGAAGGGTCTGCGCGACAAGGCCAACGTGGCTGCCGGCTACGCATTGTTGCAGGCCAATCGGCCCGCAGAAGCGTCTGGTGTCATCGCCCGAGTGCGGCTCAACGGAGCGTATTCGAATAAGGCATTGCTCGGGGCCGGTTGGGCCGCGGCGGCGCAGGACGACTATCAGGCGGCCCTCGCACCTTGGCTCGAACTCAACGGACGCAACGTACTCGATGCCGCTGTTCAGGAGGCACGCCTTGCCGTTCCTTATGCGCTCGCGAAGCTTGGCACCGAGGCCCAGGCGGCCGAGTACTACGAAGCGGCGATCGAGGCGTTTGATCAGGAGACTGGACGGCTTGACGACTCGATCAGCGCGATACGCGCGGGGAAGCTGCTGGAACGCGTCGCGGAACGTGCCGGAGACGGACCTCGCGGGTGGTATCGCCAGTTGATGGACCTGCCGGACTCTCCGGAGTCCCGCTACCTTTATTTCCTGATGGCCGGCAACGAATTCCAAGAGGGGCTGCGTAACTACCATACGCTCGCATTCATGTATCGGAATCTCGCCTCCTGGCAGGAATCCCTGGAAGCATTCAGAGACATGGTCGAGACGCGACGTCGCGCTTTCGTCGCCCGCTTGCCGGCAGCGAGCGATGCGCTGAGCCAGCTCGATGTACAGGGTATCGAGCGCCGCCGCGATCAGTTGCAGTCGCGCCTCGAGCAGTCGATCAAGGACCAGGACAGCGTGGCGCTCGCTGGATCGGACGACCTGCAACGATGGGCCAGAGTTCAGGCAGTCCAACAGGAATTGGACCTGCGCCCTGATGATGACTCCTTGGATGACGCCCGCGACAAGATGCGGTTGGCCCGCGGCGTGGTTCTATGGAATCTCGAGAGCGGATACAAGTTGCGTCGGTACGAGGCGCGTAAGAGCCTCAGGGCCCTGTCTGCCGAGGTCCTCGAGCTGCGACGGAGGATCGCGTCGGCTGATGGAGCACGCAGCACCGTACCCAAAGCGAACGACGAGTTCGTGTCGCGTATCGATGCCATCGAGCCACGCATTGCAGCGATGCTGGCGGCCGTGCAGTCCGCCCAGAAAGGCCAGGCCAGGTTCCTGGCGGATCTGGCCGTAGGCGAGTTGCGGAGTCAGAAGGACCGACTGGCCGAGTACCGGACTCAGGCGCGCTATGCGTTGGCGACGACCTACGATCGCGCCGCTCAGGCTGTGGGGCCGACGCCATGA
>CADEDX010000733.1 GCA_902826195.1 uncultured Bradyrhizobium sp.
GGGAAGCCATTCCCCCGATCACATTTGATTCAACTCAGTTGCCGGATGCTCTAGGCTAGACGAGAAGCGCGAAATCAACGTGGCGAGCCTGAAGCGCCTCAAGCAGGCCCGCGACGCGCTGCTCGGGGAGGAACACGAAACCCAGGCGAAGAGGCCGGGTCAGTCGTTCTGCTGCAAGCGCAATAAGGGCTGAGATCAGTCGCGCGCGACGTGGACGCCGGGCCTCTGGCCCGCATTCCACTTGCCCTCGATGGCGCGTTCGATCTGCGCGGCGAACTGCAGCAGCAGCCCGTCATTGGCCTGTCTCGCTATCGCCTGGATGCCGAGCGGCAGACCGTGCTCGTGGGTGGCGAGCGGCAGCGAGATTGCAGGAATGCCGCAGAGATTGGCCAGCGGCGTGAAGGCGAAATTGCGCCACAGATTGCCGAACCAGTCCGGCACATCGGGATTGTCGCTGATGGTGAGATACTCCGTGGTGCCGACCTTCGGCGTCGGCAATGCCGTGATCGGGGTGAGAATGATGTCCCAATCCTCGAAGAACGCACCGAAGCCGCGGGATGTCGTATTGAACACCGCCTGCATCCGGGCCCGGTCGGCATAGCTGGTATTTCGGCCGTGCTCCCAGATCCGGATGTTGATCGGCTCGATCAGGTCCTCCGGCGGTTTTTCCAGCCCGCGCGCCGCCAGCATGTTGGAAATCACGACGGCGAAATTGCTGATGTAGCAGGTGGTCTGCGCGGCAAAGGCCTCGCGGTAATCCAGTTCCGGCAGGGCGTAATCGACGTGATGGCCGAGGCCCTCGAGAAAGCGCCCGGTCTTCTCCAGCTCGGCTGCGATATGGGGCGTCGCTTTGTATTCGCCCCACTGGTGCGACAGCGCGATTTTCAGCCGCGCCGGATCGCGCGCGATCATCCGCGTATAGGGCTCGGGCGGCGACCAGAATGGCATGAACTCGCCGGGCGCCGGGCCGCGGCAGGCATCGACGAAGGCCGCGGTATCGCGCACCGTGCGCGACTGGCAGCCTTGAATCGAGACCAGCCCGGAAAGGTCGGACATCAGCGGCGACAGCGAGAACACGCCGCGCGAGACTTTCAGTCCGATATTGCCGTTGACGCCCGCGGGGATCCGGATCGAGCCCCCGCCATCGGTGGCGTGCGCGATCGGCACCGCGCCGGCCGCGACCATCGCGGCGCTACCGGCGGAGGAACCGCAGGTGGTGTAGTCGGTATTCCAGGGATTGCGCGTGACGTAAACTTCCGGATTGTCGGCCGAGCTGCACACCCCGAATTCTGGCGTGGTGGTGCGGCCGATCAGATTGAGCCCGGCCCCCCGCATCTTTGACGTCATGAACGTGTCGGCTGCGGCACGGTTGCCGCGCATATAGCGCGAGCCCATTTCCTGCAGGCGGCCCTTCATGGTGGGGCCGAGGTCCTTCACCAGGAACGGAAGCCCGGCAAACAGGCCATCAAGATTGGTGCCGTCGGTGGCGGGATCCGCGACCGCATCCTGGAAGACTTCGACGACGGCTGACAGTGCAGGATCGACCCTCGCGATGCCGGCTGTGGCCTGCGCGGCCAGTTCGGCGGCCGTCAGTTCGCCCTTGGCGATGCGGGTAGCCAGCGCCACGCCGTCATGGTCGGCCCATTCATTCCAGCTCATCGGCAAGTTCATGCCATCGGTCCCCTGAGAAATATCTCGGACCATAAAACATGATCGGGGAAGAGGCGGAACTGTTTTCCTCACACCGGTTCATCATGACCCGCGACGGCCGTCGGGCGGCGGCGGCTTCAGGAGCGGAAATCGATGCCGCGCACGATGATGCCGGGGGGGGTGCCCTCGAACTCCCCCGCCTCGAACTTGCGTGACGCACACGCCTCGATCCGGTCCCGCAACCGCGCGAACTGCTCCTCACGGCGGGCTGCCGGGGTGCGGGGCACGCGTTCCAGTTCATCCATCGCCGCCGCACTGACGGCGCAGGGCACTTCCCTGCCGTCGTCCATCATTGAAAACAGCAGGACCATCCGGTCGTCGTCATAGCCCCGGATGTTGCCGCGCGCGAACTTCATCAGGCATTCCTCCCGGAGTGAAACCACCCTCTCAACCGGCCACCCGCTTTTTTGCCACCGGCGGCGGATTTATTTCCGCGATCCTGCGCAGACAATCCGCTTCGGAAGAATGTGGCCCCGAGACGAAGGTTCCGCTGACCTTGGTCGAGTACCAGCCGGATTCCACTCCGAGACGAAGCGATTCTTCGGTCATGACATGACGTGGCGAGAGATTTTGCATCAGTTGCTTTCGGTTACGACGCCATACCTGGTTGGGACGGCGGGATGAAGTGGACGGTGCCTTGTCGGTCGAGCTTGTTCAGCTCTCCTCCACGGAAAGCCGGGTGAGATCGGCGAGCACGGCGGTCACGAGGTCGCGGTGATGCGTGTCGGTCGGCGCGAGACCGGCCGAATACAGATTGAGAACATAGCGCGCCTTGGCCACCGCCTCCGGCCACGAGGTGGCCGGCGCGGCCAGTATCTCGATTTCGACGGCGCCCTGCTTGTCACGCAACAGTTTTGCGTTGGCCTCGACATCGGCGATCACGCGTCGGATGTCGGTGGCCTTCTGCGCGGCCATGCCGCGGTGTTTGTCGAGTTCGATCGGAATTTCCGTCATCGCGGCGCGCTCGCGTCGATGCGTTGCGCGTCGGACAGATCGATCGAACTGATCGAGACCATCTCAGTTGAGGCGTGTTGCGGCGGCGCGCCGGGCACCATGATCATGGTGGCGATCCGCCGAAAGCAGGGGAACGAAAGGCCTTCGATCATCTCCTCGTCGGTGACGATTTCATACGCTCCCGGTGGGAGTTGCCGATCGATACCTTTGATGCGGAACGGATGGCTGAAATGAACCGTTTCCCGGCGGGTGCGCGTGGTCATGCCGGCAGCACGGGTGGTCTGCGCGCGAAGTTCTGCTGTTGCTCGGACATCGTACCAGCGTGCGCGCTTTCGCGGCAATTAGCCATCGTTTTCTCGACAGGTAGTCGTATTTGGTCGAATAAGCCGCCAGCGGCTTGTATTCGC
>CADEDX010000734.1 GCA_902826195.1 uncultured Bradyrhizobium sp.
AGCACGCCTTGTTCGGAATAGCCAGCCAGACCCGCCATGCTCAGCGTCATGGCTCTCAGTCGAATCCGCCGACGCATGCATTTTTGGAAGAGTGACAGCACGACGGAAGACAAGTCACAGTCCCAGCAGGTTTCGGGAGTTACGCGCCCCTGCTTTGTCACTTCCAGGTGGTCGCTGTACCGGATCGTGAGGGAAAGACGGCCACAGACGCGTCGCTGACTCCGCAATGTCCGACAGAGCCGTTGCAGCGCATCGAGCAATCCGACTTCTTCCAGAAGGTGCGCGGCGACCTGATCGTCTCCCTCTATAACCAGAAGGAACTCTGGCCGAAGTTCGGCTACGAGGGCTCCTCTGCCGAGCACGGCGGCTACATCAAGCGCGGCTTCGCCGACATCGACTGGCTCCCGAAGGCTTAAACCGCCGCGGTCAACGAACAGCAGGGAGGAATTCAAGATGGCAAAATTCGATCTGAACGACAGCGGCGTGGTGGTGATCGTGGGCTCGGGCGCGGGTGGCGGAACGCTCGGCAACGAACTGGCGCAGAAGGGCGTCAAGGTCGTGATCCTCGAGGCCGGGTCGCGCGTCGAACTGCAGGACTTCGTCAACGATGAATGGGAGAGCTTTACCCAGCTCGCCTGGTCCGACATGCGAACGACCTCGGGAAGCTGGCGCGTCGCCAAGGATTTTCCGAATCTTCCAGCGTGGATCGTCAAGGCGGTCGGCGGCTCGACTACGCACTGGGCCGGCGCCTCGCTGCGCTTTGAAGAGCACGAGTTCAAGGACAAGACCACCTACGGCAACGTCCCCGGCGCCAATCTCCTGGACTGGCCGATCACGCTCGCCGAACTGGAACCGTGGTACGCCAAGGCCGAAGACAAGATGGGCGTCACCCGCACCAACGGCATCGCGGGCCTGCCCGGCAACAACAATTTCAAGGTGCTCGAAGCCGGCGCGAAGAAGCTCGGCTACAAGTCCGTGCACACCGGCAACATGGCGATCAACAGCGCGCCACGCGACGGGCGCGGGGCCTGTCAGCAGATCGGCTTCTGCTTCCAGGGCTGCAAGTCGGGCGCAAAATGGTCGACGCTCTATACGGAAATCCCCAAGGGCGAGGCGACCGGCAATCTCGAGGTGCGCCCCAACAGCATGGCGATCAAGATCGAGCATGACGCATCCGGCAAGGTCACGGGCGTGGTCTATGCCGACGAGAACGGCGCGATGCAGCGCCAGAGGGCGCGCGTGGTGGCGGTCGCCGGCAATTCGATCGAAAGCCCGCGGCTGTTGCTCAACAGCGCCTCGAACCAGTTCCCCGACGGCCTCGCCAACTCGTCCGGCCAGGTCGGCCGCAACTACATGCGGCACATGACCGGCAGCGTCTATGCGGCGTTCGAGAAGTCCGTCCACATGTATCGCGGTACCACCATGGCCGGCATTATCCGCGACGAGGCCAGGCACGACCCCAAGCGCGGCTTCGCCGGCGGCTACGAGATGGAGACGCTGTCGATCGGTTTGCCGTTCATGGCGGCGTTCCTCAATCCCGGCGGATGGGGCCGCTCCTTCACCTCAGCGATGGAGTCCTATCCGCGCATGGCCGGCATGTGGCTGGTCGGCGAGGATATGCCGCAGGAAACCAACCGCATCACGCTGGATCCAAAGGCCAAGGACAAGTTCGGCATGCCGGTGGCGAGCGTGCATTTCGACGATCATCCCAACGACGTCGCGATGCGCAACCACGCCTACAAACAAGGTACTGCCGTCTACGAGGCCGTCGGCGCCACCGTGACCTATCCGACCCCGCCCTATCCGAGCACGCACAATCTCGGCACCAACCGGATGAGCGAAAAGCCGAAAGACGGCGTCGTCAACAAGTTCGGACAGGCCCATGACGTCAAGAACCTGTTCGTCTCCGACGGCAGCCAGTTCACCACCGGCGCCGCCTGCAATCCGACGCTGACGATCGTAGCCCTGGCGATGCGGCAGGCGGACCACATTGCGGGCGCGATGCAGCGGAAGGACATCTAGCTCGAACAAAAGAAAGCGGCCCGTCCGACATCGGCCGGGCCGTTTTTCGTCGATCGAGTGGAACCTATTCGGCTGCGTCGAGCATCGCGGGGGTGCTGCCGCGAAATTCCGGCACGGCGGCCGCGCTCTTGGCCCGATAGATCATGCAGGAGCAGCGCAGCAGCGAAGCAAAATTCTTGACCTCGCCGTGATGGTCGAGGACCTCCTCGTGCAGCGTGGTGAGGAATTTTGCGAGGCTCATGCCCTCCTTCGCCGCAATCTCCTCCAGCGTATCCCAGAACGACATTTCCAGCCGGATCGAGGTGCAATGGCCGCCCATCCGCAGCGAGCGCGTCTGCGATTCATAGTCGCGTTGGGGCTGGTGCGCGAACAGACTGCACATGGCGTTCCTCCGGGCAGATTATAATTTTTCTAAACGATATACCGGCCCTCACGACCCCACAATCCCAAGTTCGATCGATGCGATCCCGATGCAGCGCGCACTATCGAAGCCGAATCTCAGCATCTTCAATGCGATAGTCCGGTTTCATCCCCAGCCGGTCACGGCTTCGCCTTCTTCCCATGCATTTGCGGGCCCGGCCGCCTACAATACCTTTCCAGCCTCGAATCGACGTCTCAGCCTCATGCCCGTCCGCCAGCTTCCCGAACAGGTCGTCAACCGCATCGCCGCCGGCGAAGTGGTCGAACGTCCCGCGAGCGTGGTCAAGGAACTGGTGGAGAACGCCATCGACGCCGGCGCCAGCCGCGTCGACATTTTCACCGATGGCGGCGGAAGGCGTCGGATCGGCATTACCGACGACGGCAGCGGCATGACGCATGCCGACCTTGCGCTGGCGGTCGATCGCCATGCCACGTCCAAGCTCGACGACGAGGATCTGCTGCACGTCCGCACGCTTGGGTTCCGCGGCGAGGCGCTGCCCTCGATCGGCGCGGTGGCAAAACTCGGCATCACTACGCGGCATCGCAGTGAACCGCATGCCTGGTCGCTGTCGGTCGAAGGTGGCGCGAAATCGCGCTTCGCTGTCCTGCAGGTCGTGATTAACCT
>CADEDX010000735.1:0-1275 GCA_902826195.1 uncultured Bradyrhizobium sp.
GGGCGAGCGCGCATCAGACGGCAAGACGGGACGCCACGAGCAATGCGAAGCGCGGGCATTCCCGTGTCGCGGCGACGTCATGCGAGCGCGCGACGCCGACGAGGTCGATGATGACACGCCTATCGATGGCGATGACGTCGGCGATCCGTAGGTGGTCGTTGTCCCTCCTATGAGGCTCGAGAGGCGATGATGGCTGCCTTCGCGGCGGCTGCAGGCCTGGCCGCGGGGTGGGTGATCGGCTACGGGCTCGGCGCCCGCAGCAAGAGGCGGCGGGTTCATGGCGCAGATCGACTTGGGTGAGCTTGGCAGTCGAATTCAGATCCGGCGTTGCAACGGCTGGCGGATGCCAGCTGGCGCAGTCCGCGTCGACAGGGCGACGAAATGGGGCAACCCTTTCCGCGCTGACCGGCCGACGCCAAAGGTGATTGCGTCGGGTGCGCGCTCGGCGGCTGAGGCTTTTGGTTTCTGGTTGCGAGGTCTCGGCGGTCTCGATAGCGAATTCCCTAGTCAGCGGCGGGCGATCCTCGACAGCATCGGTGAACTGCGCGGCAAGAGGCTCGCCTGCTGGTGTCGTCCCGGCGATCCCTGTCATGCCGACGTTCTGCTCGAATTGGCGAACGTCGAGGACACGGCATGAGCGACCCGCGCAGCAATTTCCACAATTTCGCGCCGCCGGGGCCGGTGACGAAAGCGTTCCTGCTCGACACGACGGCGGACGTGCGGGCGCTCATGGGGCCGGTCGGCGGCGGTAAAACCGTGACCTGCATATTCGACGCGCTCGCCAATGCGGGCCGCATGCCGGTGTGCCTCGACGGGCAAATCCACTACCGCCTGGCCGTGATCGGCGTCACCTATGGCCAGATCGAGCGCAATCTGTACCCGACTTGGTTTGCCTGGCTGCCGAAAACCGGCGGCGAATGGACCGATGGCGAATGGACCGGCGGCGGCGGCCGCTTCGGCGAACAGAAGCTGAAATTCGAGATCCTGCGCGGCAACAAGATCGTGGTGGTGAATTTTCACGTGATCTTTGCGGCGATCGGCGACAACGCCGTCGACACGTTCATGCGCGGGTTCGAGCCTACGGCCTGGTATCTGTACGAAATGGATCTGCTGCCCGATAGCGTGCTGCGCGAAGCGCTCGGCCGGCTCGGGCGCTGGCCGGCGGTGCGCATGCTGCCGCCTGGCGCGACCTATCGGCAATACGTCGTCGGCGATCTCAATGCGCCCGACGTCGACAGCTGGGTCTACAAGCGCTTCGTCGAGGAGGCGCAGCCG
>CADEDX010000735.1:1285-3062 GCA_902826195.1 uncultured Bradyrhizobium sp.
CTATCGGCAGCCATCGGGGCGCTCGCCGCTGGCCGAAAACATCCGCAACCTGCAACCGAATTTTTACGCCGACAAGGTGCGCCTCAATGCCTCCAAGCCGAATTGGATTCGGCGCATGGTGGATAACCAGTATGCGCCGAATCCGCAGGGTCAGCCGGTGTTCGGCGAGGAATACGCCGACGATCGCCACCTGGCGCCCGACGACATACCGTATTTGCCCGGCGTCCCGATTCGGCTCGGGATCGACCAGGGCCTGCGCTCGCCGGCGTGCGTGATCACGCAACGGCATCCGAACGGCCAAAAGCGCGTGCTCGGCGAGGTCTGTCCGGGGCGAGTCGGCACGAAGGCGTTCGCGGCGGCGATCCGACTCGAGGTCGGCATTGTGGCCCCTGGCGCTGCCATCGGCGGGGCGCATTGCGACCCGGCCGGGTTTGCGGGCACGGTCGCCGAAGATGGGCAGCTGGGGTTTGCCGATACGCTCGAGGTCGAGCTCAATACGACGATCTTGCCGACTGAGACAAACGAGATCGACGTGCGGCTCGACGCCGTGCGCGATGAGCTCAAGGCCAATATCGATGCGCAGACGCCGGCGCTGCTGATCTCGCGCCGCTGCAAGGTGCTGCGCAAGGCGTTCGCCTCGCACTACCGCTATCGCAAGTCGATCCATGGCGGCCAGGAAACGCTCGGCGCCAAGCCTGAGAAAATCAGCCCATGGGCCGACGTCATGGATGCGCTCGAGTATGACCTGCTCGGCGAAAAAGGCATGTATGGCGTCGTCAACAGCGGTTCGGCCGGTCGCCAGGCGCGCGCGGCCACCGGCAAAGTGGTGCAAATTCAGAACGTCTCGAACCTGCTCGGATGACAATACGCATCGCTCGCGCAGAATTCGGCGACATCGCGGCGCTGTCCAGGTTCCCGCTGCCTAAATTGTCATATCAACGGCTCGCGGCACTCGTCGTCGCTGGCGCTTACGGCGCTTTCGACGATGAGGCGCCCGTCGCGCTTGGCGGCTTCTACCAGTGGCCATCGGGCGCGGCACGCGAGGCCTGGATACGGGTTTCCCCGGATCTCGGATCGCGCTTTGCCGCTGTCGTTCTCGGCGCCCGCAAGGTGCTCGAGGCGGAGGCGGCGCAGGGGCCGCCGATCGTCGCCCGGATCGCGCCGGGAAATGCTCGAGGCCAGCGCCTGGCGACAGCGCTCGGATTTCGGGCGGCCGGCGAAACGGTCGAGGGCGCGGAGTTGTGGAGGCTTAGTTGACGACAGCAGTAAAAAATCTGTTCGGCAACGGCGACATTGAGCAACAGCGGGCCGAGGCGCGCAACGCGCAGGCGCAGCAGCAGGCGCTGATCGGCGAGGAAAAGGAAAAACTGCGCCAGGTCGAGGAAGGGCAGAAACGGGCACGGCGCGGCGGCCGCGGGCTGCTGGCCTATATCGACGACAACCAGGGCGGGGCACTGCTGGGTGGCTAAGCGCGATACCACGAACCAGGACATGAATGGGGAGGCCGAGGAAGCCTTTACCGACGCGCGCCACTATCATCGCCAGCTGCGCGAGATTTACCAGTATTACATGCCCTATCGGCTGCCGACGCTCGATCGCTCGAATCAGGCGCAGGGCGGCCAGGCCGGCGCCAACCTGACCGACAAGCTGTTCGACGGCACCGGCGTCTCGGCGGCGTACAATTTCGCCGGCACGCTGCAAAGCGACTGGATGCCGCTCAATCAGCCGTTCTTCAAATTGGAAGCGGGGCCGCTGTTCCCTAACGACGACACGAAAA
>CADEDX010000736.1 GCA_902826195.1 uncultured Bradyrhizobium sp.
GACCTCTCGGGCCTCGATTTCTCCGGCCGCAACCTGCGCGGCGCGCTGTTCGCCGATTCGCGCCTGCGCTCGGCCAAGTTCCACCGCTCGGTGCTGGATCTCGGCGACTTCTCCCGCTGCGACCTGACCGGCGCCAGCTTCGGCGGGGCCTCCCTGCGCGGCGCCAACTTCACCAGCGCCACGCTGAGGCGCACCGATTTCAGCAGCGCCGATCTCGAAATCGAGATAGCGGTGCTGGCCGACGGCAAAACCCGCGAGTGGCCGCCGCGCTTCAACGGCTGCAGGCTCGAAGAGACCAATTTCAAGGACGTGAAGGCGACCCGCGTAATCGCGACCAACATCACGACGAAAAAGATCGTCGCGGACGAGGCATTCCTGAAGCTGCTGGCCGCCGGCGCGACCGCCTAGTTTAAGCCGCGTGGCTCTTGGCGGTGTCGGTCAGCAGCGCGTAGATGGCGTCGGTCTGGTCGGCGCCGCGCAATTTCTCGCACACCGACTTGTCGCGCAGCAGGCGGCTGACCCGGGCCAGCGCCTTCAGGTGATCGGCGCCGGCGCCTTCCGGGGCCAGCAGCAGGAAGATCAGGTCGACCGGCTGGCCATCCATTGCCTCGAAATCGATCGGACGCTCCAGGCGTGCGAAGAATCCGAACAGCTTCTCCAGCTTCGGCAGCTTGCCGTGCGGAATGGCGACACCGTAGCCGACCGCGGTGGTCCCGAGCTTTTCGCGCTGCAACAGCACCTCGAACACCGCGCGCTCGTTCTGCCCGGTCAGGGCGGAGGCGCGCGCCGCCAGTTCCTGCAGCGCCTGCTTCTTGCTGTTCACCTTCAAAGCCGGGAGAATCGCCTCGGGTGCGACCAGATCGGTAATCGTCATGGGGCGTTCCGAGATGAATTACGGGGTGAATCGACGGTCAGGTTGCGAGATAGGTTCTGAAGCCGGGGCGTCAAGAAGATGAGACGGGAGGCGGGCTTAGACCCGGGTCCCGATTTGGGCGCTTCTACTCCAACGCATGCGCGGTGCCAACTCCCGAAGGACCAGTTCCGGCGTCCTATGCTTAAGGGCGGCGGACCATAGGGAGGGTAGCTGGGGGCGTCAATGCCGTACAGCATAGAACTTCAGGGGGTTACCGTGGGGGGATCGACCCAGCCGACGTTGCCGTCCGTCCGGCGGTAAATGATGTTCACTCGGCCACTGGAGCCATGCTGGAACACGAGGCAAGCGGCGCCGGTGAGATCGAGTTCCATGACCGCCTCGCTGACCGAAAGCTGCTTCAGCGACGTGGTCGCCTCGGCAATGATGACGGGGCTATAGGTGGTGACCTCCTCGTCGCTTTCCGCCGGCGCCTCGATCACATAGCTCGGCGCGTCGATATCGGCCAGCGCCGCGTTGGCGGCGTAGGTCTTCCGGGCCGAACGATCCTTCAGCCGGCTCTTGTAGCGGCGCAGCCGCTTCTCGATCATCACCAGCGCCTGGTCGGCGCTGGCATAGGCATCGGTGGCGTTGGAATCGGCTTCGAGCGTGATCCCGGAATCGAGATGCAGCGAGCAATCGGTACGGAAGCCGAAGCCGTCCTTGCTCAAGGTGATGTGGCCGGAATAATTGCCGTCGAAATATTTTTTCAAGACTTCGTCGGTGCGCTCGCTGACGCGCGAACGAAGCGCTTCACCGACGCTGATGCTTTTCCCGGAGATTCGAAGGGTCATTTGATGCCTCGCTTGATGCCTCGACTGCTCTGGATTTCCCGGATCGGCACTTCCGGGATCCGAGACTATCGCGATTTAACGCCAACGCAATCAGGCCGGAGCCGTATCGCGGGACCGGTCGGAGGAGGTGGCGGGAGCGGAAAGTGCGTTACCGAGCATGCTCTGCTTGTCACGGCGGCGTTGGACCGACGAAGGAATCCGCATCGCTTCGCGGTATTTCGCGACCGTGCGGCGGGCAATATCAATGCCGGATGCGCGCAAACGTTCCACGATGGTGTCATCGGAAAGGATCGCGCTCGGGGCTTCCGCATCAATCAATTGCTTGATGTGGTGTCGCACCGCCTCCGCCGAATGCGCCTCGCCTCCGTCGGCCGACGCGATCGAGGCGGTGAAGAAATATTTCAGCTCAAAACTGCCGCGGTTGGTCGCCATGTATTTATTGGCGGTGACCCGCGACACCGTCGATTCGTGCATCTGGATCGCGTCCGCCACCGCCTTCAAATTCAGCGGCCGCAGATGCGCCACACCGTGCGTGAAGAAACCATCTTGCTGGCGCACGATTTCGGTCGCGACCTTCAGGATGGTGCGGGCACGCTGATCCAGCGCGCGCACCAGCCAGGTCGCATTCTGCAGGCAATCGGTGAAATAGGATTTGTCGCCGTCCTTGCGGATCGTCTTCGACAGCTCGGTGTAATAAACCTGATTGACCAGCACGCGCGGCAACGTGTCGCTGTTCAATTCGACATGCCAGCCGCCATCCGGGCCGGGCCGTACATAGACGTCAGGCACCATGGTCTGCGTACGCGCCGAGCCGAATTTCAAGCCGGGCTTGGGATCGAGCCGGCGGATCTCACCGATCATGTCGGTGATGTCCTCGTCGTCGACGCCGCACAATTTGCGCAATGAACCGATGTCGCGCTTGGCCAGGAGATCGAGGTTCTCCACCAGCGCCTGCATCGCGGGGTCGTAGCGGTTGAGTTCGCGAAGCTGGATCGCGAGGCACTCGCTCAAGTTCCGCGCACATACGCCGGGCGGATCGAACTTCTGCAGCACGGCCAGCACCGCATCGACATCGGCCTGCGAGGCGCCCAGCCGCTCGGCGGCCTGTCCCAGATCCGGCGGCACATAGCCGGCATCATCGACGAGGTCGATCAGATACTGCCCGATCATGCGCTGCGCCGGCCCGCTGAAGGCGACCGCGAGCTGTTCGGCGAGGTGGCTGCCGAGCGTCAACTCGGCGGCGACGAAGGCTTCCAGATTATAATCGTCGTCGTTGGAGGCGCCACCGCCCCATTCGGTGTAGGCGGTAGGCGCCGCATCCTGCGCCACGCGAGCAGCAGCTTCGGCCGGCTCTTC
>CADEDX010000737.1 GCA_902826195.1 uncultured Bradyrhizobium sp.
GGCTCTATCGGCCGAGCGGTGCGCGGTCGGGATCGGCGCAGGGAGCAACGTCGATGCCGAAATTCGCAACGATGCCTGGGCGGTGAGCCATGACGGAGGACGGCAAGGGTGGCGTAGAGCGGGTGACGTTCAGCCGCGGCTATGATGTCTGCCTGATGGCGATCGACGGGACCTGGCGCAGGGACTGCCAGCTCAACGCGATCTCCGATACCGACGCTACGCTGACGGTGGAAGGGTCCATTCAGGGCCTCAATCTCAAGGAATTCTTCCTGCTGCTGTCGTCGACCGGCCTCGCTTATCGCCGCTGCGAGCTCGTTCGCGTCAACGGCACCGAAATGGATATCCGCTTCCTGCGGGGCAAGAACGCCAAGAAGAAGTCCGGCGGTTCGAAGAAAGGAGAAGCGATGCATTGAGGCCGGTCGCGCTCCGTTGCTTCAACGGATCACGACGAAACTTCCGCGCGCTTCGGCAAGGCCCGCGCCCAGATGTAGATCGTGCGCGATAGGTACCGGCCTGCCGATCAGATCGCCCTGAAGCTGACAGCCTTCCCCGCCGCGTCGAGCTTTTCCATCGTCGTGGCGGCATCCAGTGCCGGTAGCGCGCCTGCGGCCGGCCCGATGCCGGGCAGAGCTTGCAGCACGCGGCGGGCCGCGCGGGAAAATTCTGAAAATTTGCTGTGGAGAAATATCTGGCGCTCCACGGGCCCAGGGTCGCGCCAGCTCAAGTCCTGATCATCGCCGATGACGTCCGCGGGCTCGCGGCACAGGGCTCGCGTTCGCTGGTTTCCAGCAGGGAGCGCAGGGCGTCGCCGAGATCGACGTCGCAGGCCTGCAGCGCGGCAACGGCGCTCATGTAGCGGGGCGATACATCATCGAGCACAATGATATCGGTGGAACTCTCAGAGCCCCCGGCAGGCGCTTCCCCTTCGATCGTCTGCTCGATCAGCCGGAGACTGTTCTGCACGTGCTCGACCAGGCTGACGAGGTCGGAAACTACGGCACGGTAAGCGGCATTCTGATCGTGCGGCGGCTGCGCGGCACCGTCGCCTGCGGCGTTCTGCATTGATGCACTCCTTGGTTACTTTATTAGGGTGCGTTGCTACTTGTGCGTTAAGCCATCGTCCCGTACAAATACCGTCCGGTATGGCGTTCGATATACCGTTATCCGGGTGTGCGTCACATTCAACCACGCATGGACGATGGAACATGGCTGATAAAGCCCCCTCCCGCGGGGAGATTTTTGTAGTCGACGACGACCCTGCTGTTCGCGATACGCTTTCGATGGTCCTGTCGGCCGGCGGCTACCAGGTCATCTGCTTCGCCGATGGCGCAGCCTTGCTGGCGATTGCACGGACGCGAACGCCATCCTGCATTCTGCTCGATGTGCATATTCCCGGTAAGTCCGGTCTCGATATCCTGAAGGAACTTCACGGCGAGGACTATCCCGCGCCGATCTTCATGATCTCGGGGCAGGGCGATATCGCGATGGCGGTCAGCGCCATCAAGAGCGGCGCGCTGGATTTCATCGAGAAGCCGTTTCGCGGCAGTGAAATCGTGACGCGACTCGACGAAGCGATCGAGGCTTACGCGCGACGGCAGGCGCAAAATGCGCCGTCGCGCATTGCGACCATGCATTTTCCGGGACGCGAGCCGCTCACGCGGCGCGAACGCGAGGTGCTGGAGCAGTTCACTGCCGGCGCGTCCAACAAGGAAGCCGGACGGCATCTCGGGATCAGCCCGCGAACGATCGAGGATCACCGCGCCAACATCATGAAGAAGCTCGGCGCGCGCAACGCGGCCGACCTGGTTCGGATCGTGATGACCACCCAGCGCCAGGGCCAGGCCTGATTGTCAGTGACTGATAGCGGATCCGTCCGGCTGTCCGATTTGTCGCCTGACTGTGGGCAGGCTGGAGGCGGGCGCCGCGGCGGCGATCACCCGGCGAGTGCCTTTCGGATCATGATCGCCATGTCCGATTTCCGGTAGGGTTTGGCGAGCAGCAATACGCCCTCGTCGAGCCGGCCGTGATGGATGATGGCATTCTCGGTGTAGCCTGAGGTGAACAGCACCTTCATGTCCGGCCTGATCTTCGCGATCTCGTCGGCAAGCTGACGCCCGTTCATGCCGGGCATGATCACGTCCGTGAACAGCAGGTCGAATGCGTGGCCATTGCGGACGAGCAGTAGCGCCTCGTTCGCATTCGCCGCATCCAGCGTGACGTAACCGAGCGAATGCAGTTGCGTCAGCACATAGTTGCGCACCAGCGTGTCGTCCTCCACGACCAGGATCGTTTCATGGCCGCCTTCGACGGCCAGGGTTGGCGTCGGCTCGGCCGTCGGCAGAGCGCCGATGGCCGGCGGTAGATACATCTTGATCGTCGTGCCATGGCCCTCCTCGCTGTAGATCGCGATGTGCCCGGCGGACTGCTTGACGAAGCCGTAGACCATGCTCAGCCCGAGGCCGGTGCCCTTGCCGGGGCCCTTTGAGGTGAAGAACGGATTGAATACCTTGTCGCGAATAGCCGCCGGGATGCCGGTTCCGGTGTCGCTCACCGCGATCATCGCGTAGCGTCCGGGCCGGACGTCGGTCTGCGTCCTCGTATATTGTTCATCCAGGATGACGAAGCCGGTCTCGATGATCAGCTTGCCGCCCTCAGGCATGGCGTCGCGGGCGTTGAGGGCGAGGTTGAGGATCGCGGTGGCGAGCTGATTGGGATCGACGATCGCCGGACAGGTCTCGTCCTCGAACACGGATTCGACTTCGACCTGTTCTCCCAGCGTCCGCTGCAGCAGTTTCGCGGTATCGATGATCAGCGTATTGACGTCGGTCATTTTCGGCTCGAGCGGCTGCTTGCGTGCGAAAGCAAGTAGGTGCTGGGTGAGGTCAGCGCCGCGCGATGCGGCCTCGTCGATCATGCGCGTGATGGCGGCAAGCTGCGGTTCATCCCTGACGGCATCGGCGAGGATTTCGATCGTTCCCGTGATCACGGTCAGGATATTGTTGAAGTCATGCGCGATGCCGCCGGTGAGCTGGCCGATCGACTCCATCTTCT